>NZ_JAFIDN010000006.1 GCF_017921895.1 Natronogracilivirga saccharolytica | reverse complement strand
CAGAATGCGGGATTGAACGGTGGCATGGGCTACACGTTTTTTGACGGGAGGTTGAATACGAATGTGAATATGGGCGTTTCGCGCAACCAGGTGACCCGGGAAGTGGCCGGAGATCCGGAGGTGCCGGACAATGGCGGAGAGGAGCCCGGGGATTCCGGAGGCGGCGGTTCGGTTCAGGGCGGTGCGGGCGGCAGCCCGGCGGGCAGCGGCGGAGGCAACGTGCAGGTCCGCAACGTCTCCTGGCAGATCAACGGCAATGCGCGGGCATCCTACCGTCTCATGGATGCGGCCAGTCTGGACCTGTCGGTGCGCACCAACAACAACATGATCAGCCAGGGGGCGGGCAGCGGCTTCTCCGAACTGGAAACCCGGCTTGGCTTCAGCTACCGGTTTTGAGAGATACAGACAACACAGTCGCAGGATCTTTTTTCCATTATCCCGAAGAAACAAAAGCAAGCACAGAAATTACATAGCAGGAATCAGGTCAGGAATCAGATCAGGAAACAGGTTCAGTTGAAAAAGAAAGTATCACAAAACAGAAATAATTTTGAAAGGTTGCAGATGAAAAAGCGATACGAAAATGCAGGAAAGAACCGAATCAGCAGTACACCAGCGGTTTACGGCATCATTCTGCTGTTATTCGTGATGTTGACCGGATTTTCCACGGCGCAAGCCCAGGAGTCGGTTCAAATCGATATCGTAAATATTCCGGGAGTCCTGCCGTCGCCGTTTATCAGCGACCTTGAAAATGATGTGCGGGCCGGTACCTATCAGGTACAGCTTAACTATGTCAGCACAGGAACCACTCCCGTTGATCTGATTTTTGAAGTGCGTCTGTACAAGAACAGGGATCTTCTGGTACAGGAATTTTCGGAACCTGCCAGCTTCGACCCCGGAATGCATATCCTCTCGCCTGTATTTGACGATCTGACTTTCGAACGGTCCCAGGAAGATATCATATCGGACCTGGATTCGGATCTGCAGAGTACAATACTTCAGACCGGAGCCCTCCCTGAAGGTGACTATCGCATCGAAATATCCGCAGAGCCGGCCGACGGTCAGACCGGTGTGAATTTCATGGACGGAAGGGCCACGTTCACAGTTACCCATCCGCAGCCGCCTCAGCTGGTAACACCGGCCAATGGTTCGAACATTACCATGGAAACACCGCTGTTCAGCTGGACACCCGTGCTCACCCGCACCAACGTTTCACTGGAATATGAATTACGAATTGTAGAGTTATTTGACGGGCAGAGTCCGGAAGAAGCCATTGATGCCAACCGGCCGCTGGTTGAGGAGACACTCACAGATATCACCACATTTACCTATACGCCGGACCAGTACCCGCTGGAACGGGGGCGCAGCTATGCCTGGCAGATTACTGCCTATGAAGTGAATGACGAAATGCCCATCCGAAACGACGGCGAGAGCGAGATATACTATTTCACGTATCACGAGGAAAGAGAAGTCGATACAGAAATTGCCGATCTCGAAGAAATCGAGCTGGTGCCTGATGTGGCCTATATCGTCAACCCCCAGGATCTGGAATTTGAGGACATCGGTGGTCAGTACGAGCTTAACGGTCCGGCCGATGTGGAGCTGAGAATGGATTACATGCCGGAGCCGGTGACGGTACCTGCGCGTGTTCAGGGGCTTTCCATCCAGCAGGCAAGTCTGGACAACCCGGTTATATCTGCCGGACAAGTACACCTTTCCACCGGAGAAGTTGCTGATTATGTGATTCCGGGACTCGATAATGTGACACTTGAAGAGCTCGTTTTCCAGGTAGGAGCCGGTTTCGATGCCGTTGCACAATTTGAGGATCCGGATTACGGGTCATTCTTCACCCAGGGTAACATAAATCTTACCCGCCGTGGTCCGGATGGACTTCTGACGGTGGAGGGCAGTGACCTTATCTCCTTCGAGAGTGATGACATTTTCGTTGAGGTCAATGCGATTCAGATTCATCTGCGGCAGGGATCCATTTACGGAGAGGGGGCGGTCTCCTTCTGGGGCAGCGAATCTCCCTGCACCATTACCAACCTGAACCTGCGCTCGGAAGACATTTCGACCGGATGGTCCTGCGACCAGCCCCGGTCGCTTCCCTTGCCCGGGGACTCCGACAACCTGCAGCTCACGCTGATGGAGTCAAACGGAAATCTTGAACTTCAGCGCGACGGCACGATCTCTGATGCAGATCTAATCAGCCATCTCCAGCTTGATCTCGGTTTCGACGGGACTGATCCGTGCGGAATTCGTTTTGCTGCCGGCATCGGTACCGACGGACCCGGTGAATTGGAAGTGATCAGACAGACCTGTACCAGTCGAGGAAACGAAGTGGATCTTGGTTTCGGGCGGCTTGATGTTGACGGAATGGAGATGGAAACATTTGCCTATGATCATGGTTCCGGACAGTGGGAGTTCTCGCTCGTGCTGGATGCGGATGTGCTTTTCCCGCTCTTTGAAGAGTGGGGATTCACCCCTGATGATGACATCCGCCTGACCGATTCCGGGATTGAAATCCCCTCTTTTTCAACGGATCAAAATCTTCCCGAATACGATCACGATGGTCTGCTTGTGACACTGCAGCAGCTTGCACTGGAATCGTTCACGTTTCCCTGGCTGGATTGGGACGGTGATGACCCGGGCGACTGGAACCTGACGTTCGATGCCGAAGCTGCCCTGTCAGAGGGATCCGGCGCACTGCCCGGATGTCTCGCAGGTGCTGCCCTGGTCATTGACAATGGCCGGGTAAGTTCCGGTTTACTCGCGGCTGATCTTTCCCTGACCACACTTTCCGACTGTGAGTTTACCCTGCCGGCTGATCACAAAGTGGTGTTCAGTTCTCTGGATGGTTCGATCCAGTCGGAGTATGAATCGGGGTCAGAGGATCCGCTTACGGCCAGCGCCGACTTTTCTGTATCCGGGCACTATGAGCCCGGGCATCCTGTTGTGTGTCCGGAGGATCCGACCGGAACCGACGATATGGGTTCCCTGGCATTTCAGGACGGAATCATGGTCGGAAAACTCTCCCTCGACCAGTCAGGCTGTGACATGCCGGTCGGTCCCATGGATGCCACTCTGAATCAGGCTGATCTGATACTCGATGATGATGGCGGTGAGCAACAGGCCCGTTTTGAAGCCGCAGCTTCACTGATGTTCTCCGAAAATCATCAGGTGGACGGCCAGCTGGCCTATAATATCATGGAAGGGGAATTTGATGAACTCGAATTTCTGATTGAGGATCCGTTTGAACTCGATATTCCGTCAGAAAACCCCGTTTTCTCTTTCGGTATCAGCGAAGCAAGTATTGATCTGGATGGTCTGCATATTGACGGCCGTCATGAGATTATTGTCGGTGATGATGAGATCGGAGTGACCTTCGACGATGTGGTGCAGAAAATCGAAGAGCGTACGATCAGTTCCGGTTCTATTTATCTCGACCGCAACTTTGCGCTGATGGTTTCATTCGAAGACGGAATCGACGCGCCCGAATTCTCGGCCATGCCGATCGATGACGATGATGATTCCATGCCGGATGTACCCGATGAGTCATTCTATATGGAACTGGGAGCCGATGTTGTAATCGACAGCTCCGGTATATCCACTTCCGGTGACGCCTCCGGTGCACTGCAGGTTGCCGATCTCGAATACGGCGATCTGACTCTTTCATTCAGTGACGAATTTGCATTTCAGCTCAACCCGTTCCGTGTCGGGTCAGGACGGGTAAATCTGTATTACAATGATACCCGCATCGCCTATGTGGACGGCAACGGACTCTATCCGCTTGTATCCGGCTTCGCCGAAGAGATGCTGCCCGACAAATTACCCATTCCCAGTACCAGTGTTGCCTATCTGAAGCTGCGCGATGACGACGGCGAGCTGCTGGTTGACATTGAAGAACCCGAGCCCGGGCTGATTACCTTGCAAACCGTTCCCGGGGAATCGGTCGATATGGTCATGCCGGCATTGGATGAATCCGACCCGCCCGTCATAGCCGGCGTTGAATTTGACGAGTTCACCATAACCGCCACACCCGGAAACTTCCAGGTGGATACCGGAAATGCAAGTGTAACCATCGATGAAGACGACGCGCTGGCCGACCTTGCCGAAAATATCGACTTTCCTTTCGATCTGTCCCGGATCAGCTACGGCCGCACGGACGAACTCGACGATGACGGCGGATACTTGCAGCTTGCCGGAGACCTGAGACTGTTCGGTCACACGATCACGGAAGATGCCGGTACGCTGCTGAAAATTTCTTCCAGCGGCATGCTGTCGGCCGATTTTGATATGGTCGATGTCGGATCGGATATTCCCATGATCGGCGACAACGACTGGCTGCAGATTGGCATCGAATCTGTTCAGGGAAGCGTGGCATTTTCACTTCCGGAAACGAGCAATGTCAACTATGACATCGATGTAGATACGGAGTTCCGGTTTGGTGACGAAGCGGAATCCCTGTTCGGCGCCGTTTTCAATTTGCAGCCCGGTCAGGAGCCGGTGCGTACTTCGTTTGACAGCTTTGAACCCGATGAGCCTGTACGCCTGGAGCTGCCCGGATTCACCATCAATCTGAACAGCATCACTTCGGTACCCGAGTCCTATTACAGCAGTGGTGACGGCTGGGATTTCACTATGAATGTGGATGCCGATTTCGAGTTTGACCTGGCCGGTGCCGAGCCGTTCACCCTTCCCATGGACGGACTTCAGATCGGGACCCAGGGCTTTTCCATCCCGCCGCAGGAAATCAATGACGGTACCATGGACGGACTGGATCTGCCGTCATTCGGACTTGCCGGATTCGAGTTTCAGCCGCTCGCATTGCGCACGGAAGATCCGATCACATTCAACTGGTTTGAAGGGGAGCTCCCCGATGCCATACCGTACCTCGATTTTGAATTGCACCTGCCCGATTTTGCCGGCGGCGCGCTGAACCCGCCCGATGGATTTACCTTCTATGATGTGACCATTTCCGACGGTTTCCTCAGCGGAAGTATGGAGCCTGTTGAACCTGATGACGGAATTTCCATTCCGGCAGGCCCGCCGGGCCTTGACCCTCCGCAGCTTCTGATCACCGCCATATCCGGAGCACTCGATACAACAGAAGAAGACGGTGAGACAACCCAGGATGTGGACTTTTCGCTGGCCGGTACCATTGACGACATCCCGTTCTTTGAGGATGAAGAAGCCGGATGTGAAATGGAAGTCACTTATGATCTTTCACTGGTAGCCGGTGAAGGGCTGCAGGGAGAAATTGACGGTCTCGAGCCCTGCGGATCGCTCACTGCCGGACCGGTAACCCTCTCCGGCACAAGTGGCTCACTGGTCTTTTCCTATGAAGACGATGAGCAGCAGGTGATTTTTGACGGCGGACTGTCCGCCGAACTGGAAGGTCCGGAAAATGTGGTTACCGCGGACGGAACGGTTGAGCTCGACCTGCTTTCCGGGCAGATTCTGGACGGTTCCATTGACATCGACCAGCCCTTCCTGATGTCACTTCCCGGATCCGAACCTTCATTCATGGATTTCGAGGTGAATCAGGCCGAACTTTCCCAGGAGGGATTTGTGATTGATGCATCCGGATATCTGGAGGCCGGCGATGTCCAGATCGATGTGGTATTTGACGAGCTGGCGTTTGGTTTTCCGGAATTTGCCATCCAGTCTGGTCAGGCGGAGATTTCATCCGGATTCGGGCTGAAAGTGGGTGTCGGGCAGACTTCTTCGTTTGTGTCGGTCATCGACTATGAAGATGCCGCAACGCCGGAGAATGATGCCCTTGTCTTCTCTGCAGACGGAACGGCAACGCTGGATGCCGACGGCCTCGGCTTTACGGGTGAAGGCGGAGCATCCCTGGTTTTCGACGGTGAGGAATATCTGACACTTCACGCCGCTTTTGAAGACGGATTCACTTACAGTACGGATACTCCGGCTGTGAATGATGGTCAGGCACGGTTTTATACCGACAGCGACCGGGAAGATCTGCTCGCAGTATATGATACCGGCGGTTTCAACTTTGGCGAAATGCTCATAGCGATGCTTCCCGATACTCTGGGGCTGCCTTCCAAAGACATTGCCTATGCGGTGATCACCGATGATGACGGTGATCCGGTCATTTCCGTGGAAAGCAATGATGACGGCGGATACACTCTTGAAACCGGTGATGAGCCGCTTTCGGTTCACTTTCCGGCACTGGAAGATGCCGTCGAAGGGGAGCCGTATGTTGACGCCTATTTTACACTGAGTACCGACGACCAGTACATGCCCAACGGCGGGGATATCACGCTTGCTTCACCAATGAGCCTGGAGCCCTATATCGACGCGCCCGTATCACTTGACTCCATCGCACTGGATACCGACGGTCAAGTTCGTCTGACATCCGTCATTACTGTGGATCTGCCCGAAGCGTTCGGAGATCATGTTGCATCCGCCGAAACGACCATAGGCAGCGGCGGATTTGAAGAGGCTGTGATCACCTTTGGTGAATTTGCCGGCAGCTGGGATGAAAGCCTCGAGCCTGTTGTTCAGCGCGAAATCGGATCTACCCTGAGCGGGGAAACCGAGGAAAGCCAGTTCATGGTGGGACTCTACGGGGCAGAGCTGAGTTTCAACTCACCTGCTCAGCTTGAGATGTCCGGGGTGGTCGAAACCACGTTACTGGAAACAGAAGATGAGACGCCTTTCCCGTTCTTCTACAGCGGCGGATACGGAGAGGACGGATGGTATTTCGATGTGGATGCCATCGGCGAACTGCCCGAGGCCGATATGGGTCTGGCGCAGCTGGTTTTTGACGAGCATGACCCGTTCGATATCAGCGCCGATCAGGATGAGTTTGTAGTGGAAATTAACGGACAGGTTTCTTTCGAAGATATGATCGGGGAGTCTCTGAGTTTCTCCGTAAAGGAAATGCAGATCGGTGTGGACAATCTTCAGGCCTCCCCGGGACTGGTATTTGATATCGGTGAGGCGACACTTGGCCTGGATGAGCAGGAGTTTGAGTTCTTCGAGGGAGCACTCGCCGGAAGCTTCACCGACCCGTCACTTACCATCAGCGGCCGCACACTCAGCGCATCCATATCATCCGGTGAGCTCGAGTTTCTCGATGAAGAGATGACGTTTGAAGATCTGTATGTGGATACCCAGGGGGATTTTACCATCGGAGATGTGGCTGTCGAAGAAATAGAGCTGCTTGGTGAATATCTGATTCTGGAATCTGTCGGATTGAGCCGCACGCAGGAGGAGGGCCTTCGGTTGTCCGGACAGTTCGGCTTTATTATTCCCGATCCGGTTGATCAATACGGAAACATGATCTTTGCCATTGGCAGAGACAGCGACAAGCAGGTCTTTACGGATGTCGAGATACCCGATGACTCCCCGTTTGATCCGCATCTGGATGATGACGAAGAGGTGTCGGTTGACATTACTTCAGACATTACCCTGACCATGACCGACGTCCTGTTTGATGTCGATATTCACGATATTGCCAACACGCATATGGCTGTAATCGGCAATGTTTCGTTCATGGGTGAAGAGCGCATTTGGCTTGGTGAGGAAGGCAGTATAGAAGAAAATCCGGGTATTTCCCTCAAGGGCAACCGTTCCCAGATGCTGGTATACAATATTACGGGTAATGCCGGCTTTACCTTTGACCACACCATTTTCGAGGTTTCCATAGAGGCGGATGTGGCTTCGTCCAACGATGAAATCTTCGAGGTCACACTAAACGGCGATGCCGGTGTTGATGTTCCCGGGTTTTCCGGTTCCGCTTCATTTGAGAATATTGTCATCAATTCCGGAGGTTTTGAAAACAGAGGAAACTTCTACAGCGGAGCCAGCTTCACCGTGATGAAATTTGCCACCCTGGAGCTGGGTGTCTTTGAGTATGAGTCCGACGATTCCGGCATCATGATCGACGTGCCATCGCCATTCGGTGACGACCCCGATCCCGAAGATATGGAGAATGCTGAAGAAGAAGTTGATGAAATCGAAGTTGTACAGCTGCTTCATTTTCATTCAGGCAACGGTGATGACGACAACGGGTCGGCCCTCAAGCTTTCGCTTGGCGGTGAGGCCAATACCGATGACGGAGGTTTTGGCGGAGGTATCGATGAACTCGTGTTCTATGAGACGACCGACGGCGAAATCTCGTTTGCCATTCGAAATATGAATCTGGCACTTGATGAGGCGTTCCAGGCAAGCGCCAGCCTGCTTTATGAGCAGACAGGGGGGGAAACAAACTTTTTTGTTGCCGCCAATCTGGATATTGGAGGCGGCCTGGAAGCATTAATTGCCGGAGGTATTCAGAACCGGGATGATGATCTGTCTTTCGGTTTTTTCGTTGGTGTGAGGTCTGATGTGGCTTTCGATCTCGTTCCGGGCGTGGTGGCCATGTCCGGTTTTGGCGGCGGCTTTTTCTACCGCCCGGTGGAGGATCACGTGAATATTGTCATGGATCATGTTGATCAGTTTCGGCCCGATCCGCCGGGTGACCTGGAACGTGCATCATCCGGACGTCCTACCGAAAATGCCGACTTCGACGATGACGTCGAAATCAAGTTTGTAGTAATGCTGCTTGCCGAACTGGACATGTTTGGTGTTGGTGACCGGCATGTTGTATCCGGTTCGACATTCATCGAAATTACCAATCTCAGTTTTGCCATAGATGCCGACGGCCACGTGCTCGGCCTGGACGGTTCTCCCATGATGGTGGGAGCCACCTTCTTTGCCAGTGTCGACCGGATCGATGACTTCACCATCCATGTGGATCTTGAAGTGGAAATGGATATGGTCCGTGTTATTGAAGCGGAAGGATCCATAAGCTTCATGCTTGTCGACGGAGAAGAAGGAGTACAGTGGGGACTTCTTGGAGAATATAGTATCGATCTGTTTGGCGGTTTGATGGGTAGTCCCGGCAATCGACTTCTGGCAAGTAATGACGGTTTCATGATCGAGGCGGGCGTACATGCCGGTTTTGATGCAGGAATAGTCAGCGCCGAGGCCTCGGTGACCGGATCGGTGTGGTATCTCAGATACGATGAAGCAGAGATGCCCTTTGGTGCTTATGCTACGGTTAGTGGTGAAGCCAGTATTTTATGGGGTTTGATCAGTGGTGACGCTACATTGAAAGCAGTAGTGTCCCGCGTACGGGATCATTACGAGTTTTATGGTTATGGTGTGATAAGTTACCGGGTTATCAAGAGCAGGGAATCAGACGCCTGGGTCAGTGTCAGTACGGAAGACGGCATTGATGTAGACGGGGGGCGGAACCCCGATCCGGATCAGAACCTGTTTACACAGGCCCAGGACCAGGCAGATGAATTTGAGCAAATGGTCACAGATGCCATAGACGGTGTGCAGTCCGAACTAGACCGGCCGGCTGTACCGGGTGTGGATTTTGACGAGGAAACACTGGCGCAGGCCGGATATCATTATATCAAGGAGGGTAATGTCGGACGCTTTTTCTGGAACCTGGCCAAGGTGGCCAATGAGCAGAGGGCTGCCGATATTAATAATCAGGATATACCCGATATCCTTACACAATCAATTCATTTCCATGATCCGGATAATCATATTCTCATCAGAGAACCGACTGGTTCGGAAGTAACAGGTCCGATACAAAACGCAGAAGATGCATTGCAGCTGAAACTGGATGACCTGGAGGATATAAGTGAGCAGACAGTAAATGAGCTGGAACAGATCGTAGTCAGTGCAGTGGAGTTTGAATCAGAAGCTGCTGAGATGCGCAGCGATGCTATCAGTGCTTTGGCACAAGACCCGGCACAGATCACCAATGACCCCGGTGAATCCATGTCTGAAGGAAATACGCCGGACTTTGAGGTAAACGAAGACGATGCTGCAAGTCAGGCGGAAAGTGCAAACAATCTGTCTGAGGAGATTGCCCAGCTTGAAGAGCAGATACATGCCGCTGTTGATTCCATACGGCACAACCTTGAACAGATGAATAATCTGCTTGAAATCGATGTCGCTGCGGAAGGAATCGGCGCTGAAAGCGATGAGTCGGCAACCGTCAATCAGGTTTCCGAGTACTTCGCGGAAACACTTACAGCCGTTGACAAGTATTACGCTACTCTTGCCGATGAACAGTGGCAAACTGTTAATTACTCCCGGTGGATTGCCTTTGAGTTTGGCAGACGTCAGGGCGCTTTTGAGCTTGCTATAGAAGACGAACTGTTACCTACGATAATAAATGCTCATAACGCGAGGAACACAAACCAGGAAGATTTCGAGGATGCCCGTGAAACAATGGCTGAGCGGGTGCGGATGATTGAGTCTCTGGCCGATGATCCGAGGGATCCCGGCACCCCCTATGACTTCAGCGGTTATGATGCTCAAACCCAGGTATACGACAAGCTCGGCGAAGATAATGTGAATTTCGATTCACTGGAAGTAAATATCATGGATCTGTGGTACAATATCTATGTACTGGGATATGAAAGAGTGGTCGAAGAACATGTTGAGTTCGTAAACGGAGAGTTCACTGACGATTACGAAAGCTTCCGTCAATCCGTTGTTGATATCATGGAAGTGAATACAGAAATGATAGATGACTTTTACAATCTCAGAGCCAATATGCTCGGCAATCTTTATCACATCGTCGATAACTATGTCGAGATGTTCGATGAAGCAGAAGCTGAAGGCGGAGAGGCAGAAGTGGAAGTCGGACGTCTGGATGAATATGACCAGTTGCGCGCCGATATTCTTGAGGAACTGGAGCCCCCGGAGTTAACCGACATTTCGGTTGATAATTCCCATGAACAGGGGACTTTTATTGGCGGTGCGGTCATCAGCTGGGAAGCTACACATCCAAGCGGTATTGCCGAGGTCAGTCTGGATCTTCAGGACAATGATTACGGCCAGGAGGCGACCGCAGCCGAACGGAGCTATCTTACCATCGGAAACCCGGATGATTTCCGTTATCACTCTTACGTTCGCGCAGATGACGCGGATGATGTCGTTCTCTGGTCTGAGGATGGAATCTCCAGCCCCGATTCCGAGGCCCATACCCGGTCTGTAGATGTCGGGATACGGGTTCGCGGTGCCGGAGGTATCACGGCCCGGCGAAGTGCAACTTTTGACATGAAGGTCGGTGCGTACGGTGATGATACAAGTCCGTCCGACAATATTCTGCCCTCACCTGACCAGACCAGCCCGCCTGAGGATATGATGGTAGATCTGGCTTATTATTACGGTAAAGGAGAATATGAATCTTCCATGATCCAGCCCGACGGTCTGGGAGGCTTCGAATATGCAAGTACCAGCGAAGAAGCTTATTTCACCAGTGATCCGGAAGTCATTTCCATGCGTGTTCTGGTCAATGAGCCGGAAATGAGTATTGCTAACTATGATTATCAGGTCGGCCATCTCAGCGGTGAAGATGACGTGCTGGAACAGACGGATCTGGTTGGTGACCAACAGACCTATCCGGATGTACCCGGCAACTGGACCGAAATGGTGGAAGCAGAAACCCGTATCATAAATATGGAGCTGGGAGAAATGTACTTCCTCTCCGTTGGCGCCTGGAATCTTAATGATCAGGGTATCGGTGTTACAAAGGAGCGGCCGGTGATATATGATGATACACCTCCTACTGATCCCGGGCCAAGCGGTGATCTAGTCTTGACGTTTACACAATCCTTCTTCCAGCCTTCCGTTGATGAGAACCCGGTGATTGATAATCCGCCGGATTATTCCCTCGACTTCATTCAGCAGCTGGGTGAAATTACAAACACGGATGCCGTACCTGAGCTGCCCTCCGTAGCATGGAGCGAATCAGAGGACGATCTTTCGGGAATAAAACATTATGAATATCTCGTGACGGAAAGTGACAGCTATAGTGATGCCAAGTTCAGCGAAAAGGGATTCACCACCGAAGATAACGAGGTGTCCATCGTGAGCGGGCAGGGGGCGCATGAATCGCTGGATTTCGACTTTACTGACAAATTGCATGTTCATGTGCGGGCTGTTAACAATGCCGGACTGACCAGCGAAGTCTACACGATTGGCCCGTCCTATCCTCATGATCCCAACCCGCCGAGCCAGCCGTCTGTCAACGGATACAAAGCTTCCAATGAGATCCGTGCCTACATAACCAAACGTTCTTATGATGCCGAATCCGGCATGAAAGGCCATCAGTTTGCCGTAGGGTCTTCGCCGGGAGGAACGGATATCCGCGGATGGCCGGATGATGACGATATGGATTTTGATGTCGTGCACGCCGTTCCTGGTCATCTCTCTGATGAAGCGCCTTATGTATCTTTCGACAAGGACGAACTTCCAGAAGGAGAGGATATCTATATAACGGTCAGAGGTGTAAATAATCAGGGTACCAGGTCAAAAATGATTGCGACCGGGCCGTTCATTATCGACAGTAATCCACCTGATGAACCGGAGATGGAACTCTCCATAGCATCAGACGGCTCACTGGATGTTTCACTTTCGGATGTTCAGGATCCGGTCTCGGGAGTGGAGTCGGTGGAGCTGTTTATTAACGAAATATCTGACGGCACATCAAGTGTGATTGAAGGCTGGCATACCATATACAGTCCTTCGACTCCGCAGACATGGAATCTTACATTCAACAGGAACTATTCCATTCCGGACGAGCATGAGATTTCTGATGTCAGGGTATATGCCCGGGTTACCAATGCCGCCGGGCTTCAGACCATCGTTTGGGAAGATGTGCCGACCCTTGAACTGAACGTGCAGTTCCAGGGATATCAGCAGTATCAGCCAACTCAATTTAATTTTTAGCAGAATCTTTATGCACCTGTTATTCTCAAAAATACGTATTGAAAACCGGGCGAAAAGCCATATGATCAAAATCATGTTTGTTTCGCTTATTCTGAGCGGCCTTGTGGTTATTCCGGCCCGGGCACAGATCGCACCGGATGAAGATCCGACGCTAATTGGTGTGCTCACTCCCGACGATGATGCGTACATCTATCATGATGAGGATATGGTGCTGCCACTTGGACATGGTTATCATGTTTACCGTGAACACGACGGGGAAGAGGTCAGACTGACCGAAGAACCTGTGTACCCGGCAAGCAGCGGCAATGAATTCCGCAGAATGACAGGTGATATGTATTCCGATATAGAGTCGGCACTCGAAGATGCAGATACCCCTCAGGAGGTATTTTTCTTTCTGCGGGGAAATGCATTTGACCGCGGTTTGCTTGCATTTACGTTCCCCGAAGTTGCCCGGGCTATGGGTATGCTGTATGTGGATGAGGATCCTGTCAAGGAAGAATCTGTGCGATACCGTTTTGAGATGGTCAACCAGCGGGGTGAACCGACCGGACGGGAACTGGAAGAGGAGCTTGTTCTCGAACCCCTGTCAATCGACCCGCCCGAAATGGAAGAAATCAAGCGCCAGGGCAGGGATGTCTCCGTCCGCTGGGAGTATCCCGCTCACGGAACAGGAACGGACGATGAGGTCGTGATACGTTTTGAGGTTTATATGAAGCCCGAAAATGAGGAGTATTTCGAAAAAGTAACGAAAGAGTCACGTCTGCGTCTGGAAGGACAAACGGAATTTGAGTACCGGTTCCCTGTAGACCGTGAGATCGAAACCGCAGAGTTTGCTGTAGCTGCATTTGATATCACTGGTGAAAACAGAATCCTTGCCGACCCGGTTGAGGTGTCGCTGGTGGATAAGCGGCAGCCGGAGTCCATCCTGGAAGTTTTTTCCACTGTTGTTGACGGAACGGTGGAGCTAACATGGCCTGTGAGTTCGGATGCGGGAGTTGCCGGATATCATGTAAGGCGCATCAATACCCAGACCGAAGACACCACATATCTGAACGATGAACTGATCGATGTTGATGATCCGCGGTTTACAGACCGCACCCTGGAATCCGGCTATCATTATCACTACTTCGTCATTGCCGAGTCAGAATCAGGCATACGTAGCGAACCGGGCAATCCGGCAATCGAAAACATCATTGCTGTCCATTATCCCCCTACTCCGGCAGATCTTTCCGCTTCAGTGGATGAAGAGGAAATGGTAATTGAGCTGGACTGGCAGAATCCGGAACAGGATACGCTGTTCAACACCTATGTTGTGCTGCGACGCCCCTACAGTCATGAAGGAGAAAGTGATGAAGCCTTCTCCCAGATCAACGAGGGGCAGCTGACCGATACGAGGCTGGTAGATCAGGGGGTGGCCGGTGAAGGATTTGAAGAAGGCCGGTACTATGAATACGGAGTCGTTGCCGCCAACAGGCAGGGATTGCGCAGTGATACCGTGTTTATCGTCAAGCAAATGCCGGTACTGACTCCACCCGAACCGCCGGCCACGCTGCAGGCGGATCTGGGTAGCGGAAACCGGGCGCAGCTAAGCTGGAGTGCCTCTGCATCGACATCGGTTACTTCCTATAATGTCTACAGAGTCTCGGAAACGGGTGATACAACCGTGACGGAACGTCCTCGCGGACGACGGTTTCTTCAGGATGAAGATATTCAGACCGGACTGGTCTACAATTACCACGCCACAGCGGTGGATTCGGTCGGAAACGAAAGCGAACCGGTTCATGCCGAAGAACTGCATGTCCGGGATCAAAATCCTCCGCCGTCGGTTCGGAATGTACAGGCCAATGAAACGGATGATGGCGTGCGTGTTACCTGGGAGCGTTCACCGGCGCGGGATCTTGATGGTTATGTGGTAAAGCGGGCGACGTTATCCAACGGGGTATATGAAGAAATTACCGACGAAATAACCGAAGATACCGAATTGGTTGATCCTGACGGGGAAGCGGGTCTGTGGTACCGCGTTCTTGCCGTCGATGAATCGGGCAACCGCAGCCGCCCGGGATCAGCACGGCAGGCACGGGATTGATTCTGCATGAAATACTCATGACAGGACTGGCATCAGGGTATACGAACACATGATTGACTTCCGGTCATTAAATCGTATCTGGCGAAATAACAGGTACCCGGATCTATACCAAGATATACATGCACATGACATGATTACATTCCGATCAAGCAATCATATCTGGCGACACAAAAGGGATCCGGAAATACACGCATAAAACATGATACACTGTTTTATAAAACATGATACACTGTTTTACTGATCACTGATCACCTTCCAGCGGCTCCAGCTCAGCCGAAAAATGGCGCAGCACACTCGGAGCATCAGTAATGCGATAACCGCAAAGATGTTCCCGCTGCCGGTACGTGTGAATGACCACCTCTGCCAGATAATCAATATGGCTCTGCGTGTAGACGCGCCGGGGAATGGCCAGCCGCACCAGCTCCATCGGCGCTTCGCGTTCGGTGCCGTCCGGCTGCAATCCGAACATCACACTTCCGATCTCCACAGCCCGGATGCCGCCGGTCAGATAAAGAGCGTTGGTAAGACTCCAGGCCGGATATTGCAGCGACGGGATGTGTGGCAGCATCTCCCGGGCATCGATGTAAACCGCATGCCCGCCTGTTGGCCGGATGATGGCGATTCCCGCATCCGTGAGCTTTTCACCGAGATAGGCGGTGGACCGGATGCGATAGCGCAGATATCCCTCATCGAGCGCTTCATGCAAGCCAGCGGCAACGGCTTCCATATCATAACCGGCCATGCCGCCATACGTCGGAAACCCCTCCGTCAAAATGCTGAGGCTGCGGCACTGCCGGGCCATGTCATCATCATTTAGTGCCAGAAAACCGCCAATATTTGACATGCCGTCCTTTTTTGCGCTCATGGTGCAGCCGTCGGCGTAGCTGAACAGCTCCCTGGCAATCTCAATGGGCGACGAATGTTCGAAACCGGGTTCTCTTGTTTTGATGAACCAGCAGTTTTCCGCAAACCGGCAGGCATCCAGAAAAAAGGGGATGCCGTACTTCCGGGCAATGCGGGATACCTCACGGATGTTTGCCATGCTGACCGGCTGACCGCCTCCGGAATTGTTGGTAACCGTAAGCATGATGACCGGGATGCGGTCTGCCCCGACGTCACGTATCGTCGACTCCAGTTTATCGGTATCCATGTTCCCCTTGAATGGATGATCGGTCTGCGGACGGTAGCCCTCGGCGATCAGCAAATCCCGGGCCTCACCACCCTTGTGCTCCACATGGGCACGGGTCGTATCAAAATGGGTGTTGTTGGGAATGACACTCTGACCGGCGGACACCATCAGGCTGAACAAAATATTTTCAGCAGCGCGGCCCTGATGTGTCGGGATGACATGCCTGAAACCGGTGATGTCCCGGACAGCTGAGTCGAATTTGTAGTAGGATGAGGAACCGGCATACGATTCGTCGCTTTCAATCATGGCCGACCATTGGCGGGAAGACATCGCCCCGGTCCCGCTGTCGGTTAACAGGTCTATGAGCACATCTTCGGCCTTCAGCAAAAATGGATTCCATCGCGCCTCTTTCAAAAGCCGTTTCCGCTCCTCCATATCGGTAAATTGAATCGGCTCAACAGACCGGATGCGGAACGGTTCAATTATGGTTTTGCTATCCAGCGGGGACAAAGTCATGGTGGCAGGGAGTTGTGGTGGCGGATGTCAGTAACATTCAGCGCAACAGGTTACAGAATACTACCGGATTATCGTCATTTTCTGATGAAATATCCATGGCCGGACAGGGTACTGAACACCCGGGGACGTGAACACCTGAGGATCCGAACACCCGGGGACGTGAACACCTGAGGATCCGAACACCCGGGGTCGTGAACACTTCGGGATCCAAACACCCGGGGTCCGATCAACCCGGGTATCAGAACATCCAGAGTCCGGACAACCAGGGTATTCGTACACCCTGAATCGTGAGTAATCGATGACCTGAATCTAAAGTGGCATGATTAAAAACAGAAATGCCAAAACATCATGCCGTTTCTCCGGCTGATACAACTTCTGACCGGTTCTGATATCTCATCGCAACGCGATATACTATAAATCCGCCGGCAACGCAAAAGGGGATAATCATCATTGCCGTCTGCAGCCCGATCCGGTCAGCCAGAATGCCAATGAGCCATGGGACACTCATGCCACCCCCGAGGGCAATGACAAAGACGATGCTGAATGCGGTTCCGGAAAGCCGGGCATACATTTCACCAACAAAGGAGAGAATTACCGGAAAGATGGCGGCAAAGCCGATGCCGACTACAAACAGACCGGCCACGGCGATCCCGGTGTGGCCGGAAAGCAGCAATACAAGTGATCCGGCCAGGGACAGCGCAAAACTGATATCAAGCACCGTCGATCCGGACATGCTCAGAAGTATCCGGCCCTGGAAAAATCGTGCCAGTGTCAGGCCGAACCAGAAAAGTGACAGAAGCAGCACGGAATAGCGGGAGGCAACTTCGTGAACCTCGAGAAAATAGGTGGCTGACCAACCGCCCATGGACATCTCGAGTCCGCCCTGAAAGAACAGCACAAATCCAAATAGAATAAGGGGCCGCTGCCGGAACAGGCCGGCGCTTTCGGTCAGTGGAAAGCCGCGGTTGTGTTTGGGGCGCGGGAATTGCAGTACCAAAAACAGCAGCAGTGGCAGCACGATCATGGCGCCGACCGTTGAAATAATTGCTTCGTAGGAGAAGCGGTCGAGCAGGGAGCCGAGCAGGAGTGGCACGCCAAAAGCCCCGATTCCGAAAAATACACCGAGATAGGTAAGTCGTGAACCGCGGCGACCTTCACTGATATCGGAAACAAGGGCGTTGGTCCCGCCGTTGATGGCTCCGCCGGCAAAACCGGTACAAAAGATGGCAGCATAGAGCAGGTAAACCGATGGTGCGTGGGCAATACCCTGAAACGTCAGAATGATCAGACCGGCACTTGCGGTCAGCAGCGGCTTGTATCCGAAACGGTCTACAAGCGGACCAAAAACAAGGGATCCACCGACAATTCCGAAACTGAGCATCACAAAAAGAGACCCGGCATCGGCCTTGTCCAGATCAAACTTGAGAATCACCGACGGAAGAATAGAACCCAGCACCGTCATGACGATGCCATAGATGAGCATTCCAAAGCATGCCGAAATAAATACTTTTTGCGGATGGAATCCGGACATGAAAGTAAATGTTGCAGGTGTCAGATATGAAATTTCCGCTAATTATAGAGAAATTTTGTATTAGAGAAAAAGCTTTACCGGATAATTGTCATTTTCTCGTGCCCGGTCCAATCAGGCGTTTCAACTCTGTAGATATACATGCCGCTTGCCAGGCGGGAGGCATCCACCTGGAAGCTGTGGTATCCGGCAGAAAGCCGGACGTTGTCGCGGAGTGTTTTCACACGCCTGCCGTTGACATCATAAATAGTGATACTCACCCTGGATTCTTCGGGCAGAGTAAACTGAATAGTTGTGGAATTATTGAATGGATTCGGATAATTGGGGAGGATGCCATGATCCCGGACAGGTTCGCCATCGTGCATCAGAAGCGGATCGCCCTTCACATGAATGCCGCCAACCCGGAGTTCGTCCCGGTCGTGACCGTCCTCATCCCTGTCATCACCGGTATAATAGTATCGCCAGGCGATTTCGGCATAGGGTTTGTTTTCCAGAATTCCCGGAAGTTCGACAAGTTCAAAATCAAGGCTGTGGCCGGATTCGTCGTTTCCTTCATAGGTGACCGGGTCACCGTGCTCATCGGTGACATCCTGAAAAGATCCTTCGCCGTTTATCCGGTATTGAAGCCGCAGGCCATACCGCTTTGATCCCGGTTCAACCGTGCCGCCGGTCCAGCTCACCCTGATGTTCTTCATCTCCCTCGTGTCCAGGGCCAGCGATGCCGCTCCCAAACGCCTTCCGGGATAACCGTCAATATCCGGTTCAGATGTGTTCAGAAAAGAGAAACCATTGGAGCCCAGCCCGTTTATTCTGCTGCCGATAGAAGAGTTATAAGGTCCGGAGGTGAATCCTGCCACTTCATCATCATCACGCGGGTCATGGTTTTCCATGTACATGAAAACCATGTTTTCCGGATAGGAGCCCGGCTCTTCATCCGCATCCCACGTTTCCAGGAAGTATGCATCATTTGAGAGCTGGTGAGGTTCCGGGTAACGATCCTTGCTTCTTTCGCCCGGGACAAATACGGCTTTGATTTCCATATTGCCCCTCGGTCTGACCTGCAGCGTGTCTTCGGGATATCCGTCGCTGACACCCTTGCCTTCCCAGTGAGAGAACCGGTATCCGTCGTAGGGATGGGCGACGAGCGTGACCGGAAATTCCCGGAAATAAGTCCCTTTCCAGGGATACGTGTTTTCAGAGGAAGCGGGACCCTCGAGATGTTCGTCGATTTTCAGACTGTTGATCTGAACCCGGCCTTTTTTCAGGCTGGAGACATCGATGGTCAGCTCAGCAGTTCCTTTCAGGTCAAAATACTTCGCGATGTGTTCGAAGTGATACTGCGGGCGCTCTTCGGCAAACTTCCGCATCCGGTCGATGTAAAACCGCCATCGTTCCTTTGATTCAATCTGACCCCACCTCATTATGTGTTCTTCGATGACCGGCTCCAGGTTGGCCTCGAACTTGTCGATGAGCGAAATGACATGTTCGGGATGGAATACGGAGTTCATGTAATCCACCGAGCGGTTGATGAAGTCGTTGCGGAAGGTTTCGTTTTCAAGCAGCTCCCGGATAAGAAATGTGGACCAGGCTGGGTTGGGCCAGTTACCGTAATTCGGGTTGGTCATGTGGTTCATCATATCATAACTGGTTACCCGGAACGGGTTCAGCCCTCCGAATGCGGCATCGGTATCCACAAGCATCCAGCGCCAGCGGCCGTCGTGTCCGGGCGGTGCATCCGGGTCATACTCAGTCTGCAACCGCCAGTAGTCATTGTTGTTGCCGGGCCAGTCGATATTGCGGATAAACGCCTGGGTGCTGATGTAGTCCAGAAAATTGTCGACATCGATCATCGTGGTAATGTGTTCGTAATGATGGTCCCGGGTGATGTCGTTTTCCCGGATATAGTCGAGCATCTCATTGTAGTGCTCGTTGCTGCCTTCCTGGATTTCGGCATTGTCTTCAAGCATGTCAATGCGTCCGGCATCCACATTGTAATTCCGGGCCAGGTAGTCGGTGTCGTACCGCTCCCTGAAATTCTGAATACCCCAGTACTCACCGTTAATGAATACGATAACCGGCCGGTACGCCTGCGTGTCGAAATTGAAATCCCGCACCAGCTCCTGCAGGAAGGCGTCCCGGAACATTGTTGATCGCACAAAAAAGTCCTGTCCGGAATTGCGCAGGATCAGACGGTTGTAACTGTCATAAGGCAGGTCGGGAAAAATCCGGTGGTTGATTCTGTTCTCGCCGTAATCACTGCGCGCATAAAAACGCAGTGATTTCATGGAGAGCGACCGCGAGGCGCCACCGTGAATCCGTATTCCGATATCCTGTACATGTTCCAGGTTTCCGTGCTCATCGAACAGCTCAAAAGTGGCCGGACGCTCCCATTCACGGCCGCGTTCACTGAAATTCCCAATCAGGTGGCTGTCATCCGCTCCTTCTGCCCGGTCGTCGTAGACCTTTCCAGGCACATAAATGCCGCGTTCGTAATCAAACAGATGCAGCGAATCAGTGACAACGGATACCACCGGAAGATGATAGCGGTCGGGTCCCTGGTCGTCGATGAAGTAGGAGTGTGTGACGACCGGTGAGGGTCGGGCGCCTTCCCGGAATACCCGCGCCCTGACTACGGTGCCTTTGAAAATATTTTCCAGCGGCTCGATCCAGCGGAATCCGGTAGTGGGCACGATGCCCGGCGGCGAGGTCTTGATCATCGAGAGATTGTTCGGCTCGGAACTGCGGTCGGTTATGCGGATGGGCCCGGTGTAGCGGGGACTGGTTGTGTCGGGAAGCGAGCCGTCAAGCGTGTATCTGATCTCGGCATCACCCGGGCCGGCGGTCAGTTCCAGATCGAATCCGGAATGGTAGAATCCGCCGGAACGGGAAAACCCGGGCGGGTCGATGTCTTCAAGGAAACCGTCAGATTCGTTGGATTGTCCCGGCGTCGGGAAGCGGAAAAACTGAAAATGGTCGGAGCCGTCGGGCAGCCGCCCGTATGAAATATCGGGTTCCATAGGGATGGGCGGCACCAGGTCGATGGTATTTCCGTTGATATCCGTCAGTGAAATCTGTTCGCCGTCACGGCTGACCCGGAAATTGGCGTGGAGCTGGCGGTCGGGGTCTCTGCGGTCCTTCCCGGAAGCAAAAATCAGCATGAATTCACCCGGTTCGATGGTGACGTCGGGGAACTGCCATCGCCAGGGGCGGTCGGGATCGTCGGAAAGGCCGACCTGATGCAGGTTCACGGGCTCGGACTCAGCATTGTACAGCTCAATCCAGGGGACGTTGTCTCCGTCCTCATCCTCTATATCGTTGTGGTTGGTGGCAAGGATTTCGTTGATGTAAACCTTTGGGGTGGCGGATAGTGCGTTGTTGGAGCCACTGTTCGTACCGTTAGCATGTGCGTTGATGTTAAGCGCTAATCCTGTTCCCGGTGAGGTTGTTGCAGTGACGGCCAGCAGCAGAACGGCAGCCATAAATATCAGCGCAATCGCAGCGGAGCGAAATATCGTTGCAGAGAATCGGGTAAGTGAGACGAATCGGATCATGACGCTGGATTAGAACGATCTGCCGAAGCTGAGTCCGGGCATCCACTGGAATCCCCTCAGGTCGAGAAAATCATTGAGATTAATGGCGCCGCGATCATCCAGTTCATGAAAAAAACCGGTGAGCTCACTGTCTATCGTAATCATATAGTAAGGGTAGAGGCCGATTCGAAACAGATAGTCACTGACGGAAACCCGGTAGCTGATGATCGATGTGAGGGCAAGTCCCCGGTAGCGGTTGCCGAGCTCGACATCCTCATAGCCGAGATCATAGGGTCCGCCATTGAAACTGAAACCGACATAGGTGAGTCCGAGTCCGAGTTCCAGCTGCCGCACCCCTTCGAACAGTGTGTAGCTGACCGAAGCCGGTATCGAGAAGACATCGACAAACAGATCATCGCCGCGGTCTTCGTACCGCAGTTCATCCGAAAAGCCGAAGTAGGAGAAGCCGATACGCGCGTGGAGGTTGTCCTGCAGTGAGCGTTCATAGTTGATGCTGAGCAGGTTGATCGCATTGCCCAGCATTTCCACATAAACAGCATTGCGTCCGCTGCGCTCCAGCGGGTTTGATTCGGAATCGTCAGGTTGCCTGGCCTGCAGTGAACCTGCGGCAATCAGCAGGACGAGACACAAAACGGGGGTTTTGTACAGATGTATCATGATGCATCCGGGATTGGAAAAGAAACTGAGAAGGGATGGGATGAACGGTGCTGCAGCTGTTCATCAGGTACAGGCCGGTTACCATTTTCTTGGAGAAAGCAGACCAACAATCACTACAAATACCACAGAACCGATGATGGACCAGATGACCGGAAAGTTTGTATCGCCGATACGGATATTGAATAATTCCGGAAGTCCCATTTGGCCGCTCATCCAGGAACCGAGAAGCGCTCCGATGAAACCGACAACGATGGACACAATGCAGCCACCCCGGCTGAATCCGGCGATGGCCTGTCCGATCGAGCCGCAAATTCCGGCGATGAGCAGAAGCAGTAAAAAATCTATAAAGCCCAAAGTGGTAAATTTAGTTGAAAGATGTATTCTCCTAAGATATGCCGATACGGGGATAAAGTAAAAGTGAATCGGTCTGAAGTGCTGAGTAGTGTATGACTCATTTTTGAGGTAAATTAACAGTATTCACAAAAAGAGTGAGGGAATATGAAAGTGCCGGTTAACATGATCATCACCGTACTGATCTGCGGCGCAGTTCTGGCTGGTGCAAGTCAGTGCAGGTCTGAATCCGGTTCAATGGAAGACAAGCAGGAGGTCATCATATATAACACCTATGGGTATTCTGATGGCGACCAGTGGGTTATCCCCATGAGGGTATATTTTTTGGAGCAGAGGCAGTACTTGGACCGCATGCTGCCGCGGCTCTATGACGTGGTGAGAGACATAGGCAGAGAGGAGCGAGTGGTGTTCAGGCACCGGATTACGGATTTTCTTGCGGACAGCAAGTCCGGTCAGAGCGTCGTGTTTATATTTCGTGGTGATCTGGAAAAGAAAGAGTTTCGGATACGTGATGATGAGGGCGGTTATCCGGAATCAAATCGCAACGGGATTACTGAGGGGTTTCTGACACTTGCAAAAGCGCATGCCAGGCAAATCATGCAGGCACAGGAGGCAGAAGATGGCTGGCTGGATATCGTGGTCATTTCGGATGATCATCAGGGGACTTGAAAAGTGAGGCTGACAGCATCCAAAGGTCTTTCTGTAATTTCTGATATCGATGACACCATAAAAATAACCGGCATGCCGATGGGGCGTGACTTTGTGGTCCGAAAAACATTTTTCGAAGAGTATCAGGCAGCGCCGGGCATGTCCGGCCGCTACGGTGAATGGCATGATGCGGCATTCCATTACGTATCAGGCACGCCCTGGCAGTTTTACAGACCCCTGTACCGGTTTTTGATTCATGAAGCGGGTTTTCCGCCCGGAACCTTTCATATGAAATACACGCCCAAGAACTTCGGCAGCCGCGTGACCTGGAGGCAATTGAGGGAGCTGATAACAGATGAAATGGTGACGCACAACCAAAAACTCAGGCAGATAAGTGACATATTGAGTGATTTCCCGGATCGGAAGTTTATACTGGTGGGTGATTCGGGGGAACGTGACCCCGAGATTTACAGGGAAATTGCCTCGTTGTTTCCCGGTCAGGTAGTGGAGATATATATCCGGGATGTTGTCAATGACCGGAAGCGGAATCCGGAACGGCTTGAAGGTATGACCGTCATATCTGCAGAAACCTTTGTCCGTGAGCAACCGAAGGAGTAAAGCGGCAGTCCGGACGGACAGGAGGAGTGATCCCGGGGCTGATGTTACAGAGGCCGGCAGCACAGTAAAAATCAGGAAGATGCACGCAACGATTTATGCAATTTGATGGTTTTATTGCTAATGTGCCTGTAGGTGCATACTGAAAGTGCATTATGCATGCAGGCATTTTGGTGGTTTTGCTCCGGTTGTCCGGATGTTACAATGGTTAATGCTAAGAATAAATAAACCAGAATATGAAATCAGATTCCCAAAACCCGTATTTCGCTGTTTCGAATCGGCTCATCTGTGCTGTGACGGTTGCAGCAGTACTTTTTGTTTGGAACAGTTCATCAGTGCAGGCTCAGGTTTCCGGACTCAACCCAGGTGATCCGGCTCCGGATTTTTCTGCTGTGAATCATGAAGGTGAGAAATGGGAAGCCTCTGATCACTTCGGTGAGATACTTGTGGTTTTCTTTTTTCCGGCTGCAATGACCGGTGGATGTACCGATCAGGCGTGCAGTTTTCGGGACCATTACGCAGAACTGCGCGAGCTGGGTGCCAGTGTCGTTGGTATCAGCGGTGATCGCGTTGAAAACCTCGATCTGTTCCGGCGGGCCAATAACCTGAACTATCCGCTTTTATCCGACTCTGACGGAAGCATTGCCGAGGCTTTTGGCGTACCTGTCAGAGAAGGCGGTACTTTCACCATCGAAGTGGAAGGCGAAGAAAAAGAGCTGACCCGTGAGGTCACAACAGACCGCTGGACCTTCATCATTGATGAGGATGGCAATATCGCTTATGTTGATAGTGATGTGGACGTTTCAGTCGACAGTGAAGTTGTCATAGCAGCTATAAAGGAGATGAAATCCGGGTAAACACCATATGATATATCCACAGTGGCATGGAAGAGCTGGCACAATTACAGGACTTGTTGGAATGGCTCAGACAACACAAAGTGGTATTGTGGTCGATGGCAGGATTTTCGGTGGCTGTGATCATATCATCGATGGTGGTGATACCCTGGATGATCATCCGGATTCCTGATGATTATTTCATCCGGCATCTGCGTCCGGTGCCGCTCATAACAGCCGGTCATCCGGTACTTGCCCTGTTACTCACGCTGATAAAAAACGGATTGGGTCTGGTGCTTATCGCGGCAGGGGTGATCATGCTCATTCTGCCCGGACAGGGAATCCTGACTATTATAGCAGGTTTGTTGCTGACCAATTTCCCGGGGAAAAGTCAGCTTGTCCATAAATTGGTGTCGCAAAAGCACATTTTGAATGCAATGAACGGACTGAGACAAAAGGCGGGGAAAAGCCCGGTCGAGCTGGAATATAAACAAACATGATTACGTCACGGTTTTGCTGATTCTGACTTTGCAGAAGTCGGGGCCCAGTTCGAGCCGTTCCCATCCTACCCCGAACTCAGAAGCGGTTTCAAGCTTGTTTTTAAGCGGAACAGGCTCAAATGTGTGTACAATTACGAATGACTCACCCGGATTGAGATTAGAAAAAGTTTCAAGCAGCATCGGGCAGCGTGTTTCACACGTCATATCGCGAACATCGAGGATGGCTTCTTCTGTGAGCATAATAATTCTGTTTTAGTTGTTTGATACCGGTTTGCGGGGTGCAGCCATGGAGCTGCCGGTAGTAATACGAAATAGATTTAAGACTATTATATCTTAATTAATTTTTGAGATACCTGCAACTGCGATTTCCGGTCGGTGCGGGCTGTAATTTTTCACCTTCCCGGTTTAATACTGACTGCGGGAAATCCCCGGCAATTTTGTGCGGGTGCGAACTGATTTCTATTATCAGTGATTATGCATGACAGCAACATTTTGTTTCTTTAAATTGCACATGCAGAACTACTTATCCACGAAGCTGCATGCAATGGCACACCATTCATTACCCAGAAAAATGCTGGGTCACTTCCCGACCCCTGTCACAGAACTTGACCGGTTGTCCCGATATCTGGACGGGCCCCGGCTGTTGATGAAGCGGGACGACTTGACCGGACTTGCTATGGGAGGCAACAAGACGAGAAAGCTTGAGTTTCTGATGGCAGATGCGCTGTCCGGGAATTATGATGTCGTGGTTACTGCAGGTGCGATACAATCCAATCATTGCCGGCAGACGGCAGCTGCCGCGGCTGTTTGCGGTCTGGATTGTCATCTTGTACTGGGCGGATCCAAACCTTCACAGGCAGCGGGAAACTATTTGCTGGATCAGCTTTTAGGAGCTCAAATCCATTTTTCGGGAGATTTCAGAAAAGGCGAAACCGTGCCGGAAGTTGTTGAAGAATTAAAATACGGGGGATACAAACCCTATGTCATTCCGTACGGCGGGTCCAATGAACTTGGGGCGGCCGCTTTTTCGGAAGCACTTAAAGAATTGGATACCCAGCTTGCGGATGTTGATGCACACGTTGACCATATCATATTTGCTTCCAGTTCAGGTGCAACACAGGCCGGACTGATCGTGGGGAAAAAGGTTCTGGGCAGGGATTTCGAAATAACCGGAGTTGAAATTGACAAAAACGGAAGCGATGACCGGACTTTTTCGGAGCGGGTGTTAGAACTCACAGAGCAGACGGCTGAATTTCTGGGAGTGCAGGGCGGTTTTTCAGGCAGCGATGTGGTTTCCCGGAGTGATTACCTGGGCAGCGGTTATGGTGTCGTCGGAGATCCGGAGCGACAGGCCATTGCACTGACGGCCCGTCATGAAGGAATACTGCTTGATCCAGTTTATTCAGGCCGGGCAATGAGCGGTCTTATCGACATGATAACCCGAGGGCAATTCACCCGTGACGAGACCGTACTGTTCTGGCATACGGGGGGCACACCGGCTCTTTTTGCTTATGCCGATGAACTGTTGTCATGACCTTCGCGTCTGATGAACAGACCTTTCCGGGCCTTGAAGATCCATCGGTCAATTCTGCGATAATACAAAGCAGGCATACGGTCAGTAAGAGGTTCCCAGCCCCTCAGGTCGTTGACATTATTAGATCTTAACGTTATATACTTGGTTTTTTGGATAGTTTTTTTGAAGTTTGTCGTTTAGATTTTTTAACGCCTAAATCAGAAAAACTCAAAAAACAGAAGCTTAATATGTTACACAAAAGTATCGTTTTGCTCAGTAGTTTCATGCTGCTCTTTCTGGTCTGGAGCTGCGACGATGAC
Source organism: Natronogracilivirga saccharolytica (assembly GCF_017921895.1). Lineage (NCBI taxonomy): Bacteria > Pseudomonadati > Balneolota > Balneolia > Balneolales > Cyclonatronaceae > Natronogracilivirga > Natronogracilivirga saccharolytica. The sequence continues at coordinate 195,712 of NZ_JAFIDN010000006.1, read as the reverse complement.
AGTCCCACCGGTCCGGATCTCGATGAAGCCCCGGAACCGCCTACCGTTGAAGATGTGGAAATGGATTTTTCCGTATTTGAAAATGCTGAAAATTTCAATGCAGGAGGATTTTCTGTCAGAGAGAAATCCACTGATGATGCACTGGACGTCATGATTAATGAAGATATGCCGGCTTTTGAACAGGCGGCATTGTACGCCCAGTTTGCTCAGGTGTGGTTTCAAACCATGGGGCAGCTTCCACAGGCATTTTTCCAGCAGGAAGCCTGGGGAGAACCCGATATGTGTGACGACAAGTGGTGCTGGGAGTGGAGTATGTCAGCTGAAGGGGAATCAATGACCATGACCGTTACTGCCGAAGACAGAAATGACGTACGCCACTGGGAACTCCGATACACTACGGAAGGAACAGACGAGGATCTGGATAATGCCCTGCTTATTGCCTCCCAGATCAATCTTGATGGTTCGGGCGGCTCCTGGCAGCTCTACGATTTCTTTGAAGATGAGCCCGTCTTTAACGTGGATTATGTCCTTGAGGACGGAGTAACCACAATGGTTGATCTTGGTTACGAAGAGGAAGATGCCCGCTATCTCTATGAAAGGGATGGCAATATGAGCACACTTACACTCTGGGATGTCTTCGAGTCCGGAGAATCAGAAGTAGTCTGGAATAATGAAGACGGTTACGGATACATTCAGAGTCCTGCTTACCATGGCGGTGAACAGGTTTGCTGGGATGAAGATTTCATCAACACCGATGATTGCCGATTATGATTTTCGATTGCTGATGACAAAATAATCTCCTCTTTATCTTAAGAAAAAAGCAAAATTTGAAGGCGATTCCGGGACGGATATGTTACTGGTTTCGCCTTTTTTTTATTTGTGACCGGAGAGGTACGTCTATCTATTGCGGTCTGCAGGAATTGCCATAGATAACACAACAGAGTCGTTGAGAAATACCCATGGCAGAGCATAAGCCCTGGCACACAGGCGTATGAATAAAACTGTCATGGCATTTCACTTAGTGACCTTCGGTCATGTGGCAACACAAGACAAAAACTAAACACCTGAATAAAATGAATGGATCAGAAAATTGTGCCGGCTTTCACTGAATGCGTATTTTAAACATATTCACTATCTGAACAGATGTAACATCTCTGATGTTATACATCTTTGGCATATGGACACTTAGTTATTTTCTACCAACAGATTACCACATTACCTTAGCATGACGTCAAAGGAAAATAAGAAAGCCGGAAACTGGCACAGTTTGGACAAGGAGGAGGCGGTATCAGCACTTGATACGGATCCAAAAAAGGGACTCACTTCCGAAGAAGCAAGCAAAAGACTCGAAAAATACGGCCCCAACAAGCTTCCGGAACAAAAAAAGAGGGGACCGGTGATGCGCCTTATCATGCAGTTTCATGATGTGCTGATCTACATCCTTATTGTCGCTGCTGTAATGACGGCGCTGATGGGTCACTGGATCGACACCTGGGTTATTCTGGCTGTTGTTTTGATCAATGCGGTTATCGGTTTCGTGCAGGAAGGAAAAGCTGAGCAGGCACTGGAAAACCTGAAGAAGATGCTGTCCCTTGAAGCAAAAGTGATACGGGACGGCAAGGAAAAGACTGTTGAAGCCGAAGAACTGGTGCCCGGTGATGTGGTACTGCTGGAATCCGGCGACAAGATTCCCGCAGATCTCAGATTTACTGAAACAAATGATTTTCAGGTGGAAGAGTCGGCGTTGACCGGAGAATCAGAACCGGTAACAAAAACGGCAGACCCGGTTAGTGAAGATGCGGTAGTAGCAGATCAGGCTTCCATGGGATTCAACAGTACCATGGCGACTTATGGAAGGGCGGCTGGGGTTGTAGTTGAAACGGGCGGCGACACAGAGATCGGCAAAATAAATCAGATGATGAGCGAGGTTGAAGAGCTCACCACACCCCTGCTCCGTCAGATAAAAAGCTTCGGGAAAAAACTGTCGGTTGCCATACTTCTCATGGTAGTCGTTATGTTCGCGGTAGGATATATTTTCCATGATTTTGAGATAATGGAGCTGTTTCTTGCTCTGATTGGCCTTGCAGTAGCATCCATACCCGAGGGACTGCCGGCCATTGTGACAATCACACTGGCACTTGGGGTCCAGACAATGGCTTCAAGAAATGCGATCATCCGAAAACTTCCGTCCGTTGAAACATTAGGTGCCGTCACGGTCATCTGCTCGGACAAAACCGGAACGCTCACAAAAAATGAGATGACCGCAAAAACCATCTATGTTGATGGAGGGTTTTATCAGGTAGAAGGTTCCGGGTACAAACCCGAAGGTGCGATAAAAAAGGAGGGTGAAGAAGATGCCCTGGAAGAAGAGGAGATAAAAAAGAATAAATTGCTGGGACGCCTGCTGCAGACATCGTGGTTGTGTAATGAAGCTACTACAGAAGAGAAAGACGGGGAGTGGACAGTAAACGGAGATCCTACTGACGGGGCGTTGCTCACACTCGCCAAAAAGTCGGGAATCAGCACGGAAGATTTTGAGCATCTGGACTCCATCCCCTTTGAGTCAGATCACAAGTACATGGCCACGCTCCATCAAAATGGCGATGAACGCATGATTTTTGTCAAGGGTGCACCCGAGCGAATTCTTGAGATGTCATCAGCAGTATGGACCTCAGACGGAGAAACATCCTTTAATCAGGAGGAAATGCAGTCCCTTACCGACGATATTGCTGCAAAAGGAGAGCGTGTAATTGCGCTGGCTGCAAAAAAGGTGGATGATTCGGTCACGGAAATCTCACGGGAGGAGCTTGAGGATAACATCCTGCTGCTCGGATTTGTCGGGATAATTGATCCTCCCCGGCCTGAAGCGGTTGAAGCTGTGAAAAAGTGCAAAGAGGCGGGAATCCGGGTAAAAATGATTACCGGTGATCATGCCATTACTGCGCGGGCAATTGGTGAGCAGCTGGGAATATGTGAAGGGAAGGAGGCGATAACAGGGCAGGATATGGAAGAGACCTCCGATGAAGAACTGGTGGATATGGTAACCGATTATGACGTATATGCCCGCACCACCCCGGAACACAAGCTTCGCATCGTGAAAGCACTGCAAAAAAGGGACCATGTAGTGGCAATGACCGGAGACGGTGTTAATGATGCCCCCGCACTGAAACGGTCAAGCGTGGGTGTTGCGATGGGAATAAAAGGAACTGAAGTTACCAGGGAAGCAGCCGAAATGGTTCTGGCTGATGATAATTTTGCATCTATAGCGCGGGCGGTGGAAGAGGGCCGTGCTATATATGACAATCTGAAGAAAGCGATCCTTTTTCTTCTACCTACTAACGGGGCTCAGGCGCTACTGATCATAACAGCTATTCTTCTGGGTATCACTCTGCCCGTAACACCGGTTCAGATATTGTGGGTCAATATGGTAACAGCGGTTACCCTGGCACTGGCATTGCCGTTTGAGCCGGCAGAGGCGGGTATTATGAAACGCAAACCAAGACATCCGGACGCTCCGATCATTGACCTGTATTTCGTATGGCGGTTGCTTTTTGTATCGGTCATCGTTGGCGGTTTAACGCTTGGTACGTTTTACTACCTGTATCTGAACGGAGCGGAAAATGAACTGGCCCGGACCGCCGCGATCAATGTGCTCGTCCTTGGTCAGCTGTTTTATCTGCTCAGTTGCAGAAGTCTGCACAACTTTGCATTTGGATCCGGATTTTTCAATAACAAGGCACTTTTTCCGGCAATTGGAGTACTTGCCGTACTTCAGCTGGGATTTGTCTACGCTCCATTCATGAATACCTGGTTCAGTACCGATTCAGTTAATGGAATCTATTGGCTATGGGCCCTGGCGGCCGGAGTGCTGACCTTCATTCTGGTTGAGCTCGAAAAGTTTGTCTTCAGGTCAAAGGCCGGTTAACGGAGGCAAATGGCACTAGTGGTGTTTCCCAGATAGTTATATCTTTGCAGGTTCCCGGGGTAAGAAAGTTGTGAGCATTTCGCCTTTTGACGTAACTGTGTTGCGGGGCAGGGTGTTTCGCAGTCCCCAAAGGTAGTAAGGGTTACCACTTGCAGTATACGTAGACAAAATAGTAACTCATGGCGATAAACAGTCCGCCTCCGACGATATTTCCGATGGCAACTACAGTGAGACTGGTTATTACCTGAAAGTACGTGAAAGTGATCTCATAGACTTCCCCCTGACCGTCCTGTAAAAAAAGGAATGAGAGAAAAAAGTAAAACATATTGCCTGTTGCATGCTGAAAACCGATGGCTGTGACCGCTGAAAGGGGGAAGATAAGTGCAATGAACTTATCTGTGACGGATCTTCCGGCCATGGCAAGCCATGCTCCGGCACAAATGAGCATGTTTCCGAAAAGCCCCTGAATGAACATTTGAGGAACACTAAAAGAGAGCTTTTCAGAGCTTTGAACAAGGGTTTCTTTTGCCAGTTGTCCGTCAAAAAGGTAGCTCTGTCCGGAAAAGAAAAAAAGAAGGACTACTCCGGAAGCTCCCAATATATTGGCAATCAGAACGACAGACCAGTTTCTCACCAGTTCCATAAGCCGGATTTTTCCGGAGGCCAGACTCATTACAGCCAGATTGTTGGTCGTGAAAATTTCGGCACCCGTGATAAACGCAATGATATAGCCCATGGAGTAGAGGAAGGGGCTGACAATGGCGGCGGTGCTGTTGTCTATGGAAGGACTGGCAAGAACAATAATGTGATAAAGCGCACCAAGAGAAATAAAACTGCCGCCCAGCAAACCGAGCATCATAGTGGCAACTGTCGGGAAACGAACTTTTTTTACACCTACATGCACCACCTGGTTGGCGACCTCCTCAGGGGAATAGGCGTCCAGGTTTAAAACGGGATATCTGGAAGAGGTGCTGTGATTATTTGAATACTTATCGGAGTCGGTCAATGTATATAAAAAATGTGATGTTTTGCTTTAGTAAAAACCGGAATCCCTGATCAAGTGAGGTTTATTTTTTTTATGAAAACATTCTTGATGCCTGGAAAGATACGTATAAATCACATTTCTTTTCAAAAAAGGGAAAACCCTTCGGGTACATAAACCACACACGGACGCTCAGTTTTATCAGTGAATGATCGTGACTGGATAAATCAATATTAACGCATTTACCAGGTCATCATCAGCCGGCCGAAACCACCATCAAAGTGAGAACGTGAATCAGACTTCATGTTCAGCCGGCCGATGTACATGTCCCCGTCAACGTCGTACGACAATCCCATGAAGAGGCAGGCACGTGGTGAAAACCGATAGCCGAACAGCAGTGTTACACGCTCATTGGTTTCGACGAGTGACCAGGGATAGTTTTCCTGATATGCGAAGCCGGAAATGATGCCAAATTCTTCACTTATGAATGTGTCACTTGTAAAATCACGGTAATCCGCATTCCATTCAATGCCACCAAGAAATCCTCTCATTTCCGGCATGTAGAGAATACGGTTTTTCATCATGATCCGGTTTTCCCGGAAAACAAAAGGATAGATCTGGTAGTTGAATTGACCCCATTGCCAGAACACTTCGCGATGCTCGTCCTTTTGATTGTCCCGGACATTGGCACGGAAAACCCAGTTTTGAAATTGAACTCGTCCTGTTTGTAAACCCAGAAATACCCCGAAGCGGCTCTGAACTTGACTGTTTCCATAATCGATGGGTTCCGTGTAGTTGTCTGTATAGTTCTCACGGGCAAACCATGAATATTTGTACTGCCATGTAAGAGCAGCAGTTATCCAGTCTGCGGACCATTCGAGAAGCGTCCCGGCGTAATGACTTTTTTGCCGGTCACGGGTATTGATATCAACCCTGCTTTGTGCCCCGACCTGAGTCTGCGACCGGGTCAGGATACCTGCCATGGCCTCACCGCGCCATCCTGACCACTCGGGAGAGGAAGCCCTGAAAGAAAACAGTACCGGCCGGCGATGGTACTTGCGGCTCTCATCAAAATCACGGTCTCGGCTTTTGCTTAGAGCATAGATGGCATTGTTGCCGTAATCCAGTATATTGGATTCCAGCTGTATAAAGCCATACCCCGGTCTTCCGTGCCGGTAAAACAGCGCTACATCAAGATCGCTTTTTTCTTCGGTCAGGGTTTGCCGGATGCCCAAGGTTCGTCCATTTCGCAAATTGTAATCGAAGCCAAGCCAGAGCAATCCCCGGTCTGACCGCATATCAGAGCGGCGATGAACGTGAATATTCATGTCCATCCGGTCAGATAGTTCCAGCCGGTTCCGTAAATCATAACTGGTGAGGAACTTGCCAAGGTTCATGCTTCCTGTATAAGCGCGAAACCCGTCCTCTCCGGAGTAATACCATTCGTAGAGGTCAACAGTAGTAAATTCATAGGTATGCAGGTCCAGATCGTGCTCTTTGGGCATAAGGGGTGTCACATATCGGTAAAGCCCCCGGTCATAGAACACGCCTCCGTAACTGTGTGAAGGGTCATGGATCATCATGCGGACCCACTCATCCCAGCCGAAAAGAGTGTTGCGTGTCCGGGAGGATGCGGGCCCGGCAGGCAGAATTGTCCAGAATATTGTCAGGATCAGCAGCGCCAGGAAAGTGAAGACAGATCTACGGAATGTTACAGACGATAATGTATAGAGAATCCATCCCGGGAAGACATCATCCCGGACAGGTTTGGCATAAGTGCCAATCAGTCCGCTTTTCGGCGGCGCAGCAAGTGGCGGTAATTTTCTGTACACCGGGTTTCCTGATTAGAGGCTGCGTCAAAAATTCCCTGGGAAAAGCTGTGCAACAATATTTACATCTTGGATCTAAAGCCTGTAAAGAGACGGGATAATGCAGGACTTACATATGAGGTGCACATAGGGTCCGGTCATTACACCAAAGGGCAGAATGATTCATATATCTATTTTAAAAACGTGATTTGAATGAAACTATTGGAAGTGCTGGACTGTACTGTTGAAATACCCCTGACCGGACATCGTTCAGGACGCATAGTCGTTGAATCAAATGCATTTATTGCTAAACCGTATTTTATCCGGCCCGGCTGAACAGGAAATCTTCAGCACCTGATTTGCCCCTCATTTTCGCTGCCATGCAGAGACCATCTGCAGTTGCCCGGACTTATCCGACGTGAGCGTTGCCGTCCAGGTATACGTCTTCGGCCAGGATTTGAACACCTTGCCAACAGTATAAAGAAACCGGAGAGACCACTTGCTCTCATTCGGTATCCATCCCCGGGAAGGGGTCATGCTGATGCGGGTTACTCCGTCCCGTTTCCCGACCGTATAAACACCGCCGACTTTTCCGGTGGAAGGATGCCCGTGGATCTCAAAGTCGCCCCCGGACTCAGTGCTGTCAGCAAGTGACAACACATCCGGAAACGCAGGAGTAAAATTCAGACTCACTTTATGATGCTTGTGGCACCGGCTGATGCTTTTGATCCCGGTTTTTCCACCTGCTTGAATCAACTCATAACGGGTGTCGCCCGTATTGGCATACCCATTATCAGAAACTTTCAGTGGATTAAGCTTTCCATTGAAAGCGGGGTTCATGGTTACAATAAGCGGATCGGCACTGTACCGCGCAAAATACATCCGGCGAAAGTCAAGCGGCATGGGGAGTGTATCCGGCCGATGGTGACGACCGCCGATCCTGACGCTGATCCGGGTATGTGAGCGGCGGACGAAATAAAAATCGTGCAGCAGCACCAGCGGCATGGCTGATGGGCTTTCTGCCGCATCACCCATCGGTGCAAGCAGTCCGAACGGTTTCCGCCTGGCGGGATGAGCCTCCGAAACAGTGACTTCAACCGGACGCCCGTCGATATCCTCAAAAGCAAACCACGTCTGTGCGCCGCGGTCATCCACCTCCAGATAAGCCCCTTCCAGCGGATGCTCAATCATGTGTGCAAGTCCTTTTCCGGCGATGTCATATCTGGCGGGATCGGGCTGCAATTGGGGCTGATGGTACACATCCACCCGTCCGTCAGTTCGCCATGCGATGACCAGGATACCGCTGCCGTTGATTTCATCGTCAAACACCTGCGGCTCAAACCCGATATAGAGTGAATCCGGATCGTTTTCAATGTTGATGAGCAGCAGACGTTCCATCGGGTTTATCACCAGCTCGAAAGGAGTGCAGATGAAACCGGCGTCGGCTACGGATAATGCCGCATCGCTTTGGCGTTCTTGAGAAGAAGGGTACGTGGACATTGATGGCGGGATTAATCATGAAAGTTGAATGATTCAGATTCGAGCTAATGTTTAAGGGACATCAGGTTCCGGCTCTGCCTGTTCCGTAAGTGCCATTTCCGTCAGTTCCATGCATTTGTCCCAGACTTTGGCAATCACCTCATCCCGCCGGGCATAAAAGGGGATATAGCCTGCACCCAAAGACTGCCTGATATCCATGAGTAATCCCGGTTTTTCCGCTGCGGGTTGCATGATTTCCAGGCGGTGATTGATCGCCTGTCCGGTTACATTTCTGAATGCTTCGGAAGTGCAGATCTCATAATAGCAATTTGCCGTGAACTCAGGCGGACGGAAAAACAGGTTCTGGATCCGGGCGATTGCTCTCCAATTGGGTTTCATTTTGTTGAGCGTTTCCTTTGACATCGTTGCTCCGTTGATCTGAAGGTAATTCACCTTGATTCCGGACTCTTTGAATTCACCGGCCATTCTGCGGGTGAGCATCAGCAGTGCCATCTTGGAGTTACGATAGGTGATATAGACACTGTGATTGCGGTTTTTGCCCGCTTCTCCCTGCAAATCGGAAAAATCAAGCTCCTTTTTGGGATTAAAAAAATGTTTGATGATATTGCTTCCGGCATGCAGAATGCGCGGGTCGTCGGATCCGGCCAGCAGCTCCTTGAGGATCATGGTCATCAGGAACGGGCCAGCCGTGTTTGTGGCGAATGTTATCTCTATTCCATCCTGAGAAAGTTGATAGGGCGCGCCGTGGCTGACGTAGGCGGCGTTGTGAATAAGTATATCCAGGGAGCCGTACGTCTTCTTGAAGGATGAACAAAATGACCGGATCGACCCGAACGAGCCCATATCCACAAATTCGGGAAAGACGTTCTCACTGCCGGAAGTTTGCCGTACCTCTTTGAAAGCCAGCCGGCTTCGCTCAGAGTCCCGGCACGCCATAATGACGGTATGTCCTTCGGATGCAAATCTGATGGCGGCGGCCTTTCCGATTCCCGAATTGGCCCCGGTAATAATAACCGTACGCGATTTCATTGTTTATCCCCCCATGTAAAAAGTTTTACGGAAAACGGTGCATCCGGTAAGCCGATGGAATACGTGTCCGGCAGCCTGATATCGTAATTTACGTATAAACGTTTGAGCAAGGGTAATCTGTATGGATATACCTTGGCTTCTGTCTGACATCAAATCTCTCACTTCACATGATGCCGGGTCTGGGTCACCCCATCTGGGCGCAGCACGGCTGGCCGCGTCTTGAGGAAAAACATATAACTACATACTTTATTAACATGTGGTTCTTAGTTTTGCACTGGCGGACGGGATGATCGACCAATACAGATCAACTAATATTTACCGGCATCCGATTTTTGTCCGGCCGGAATGCTGAAATTTTTCAAAGCCGGTCATAATTACATACAGTCCCATTTTCAGAGTATGATTAATCGGTTCCTATATCGAATCGTTTTTGCTTCCGGATTGATCCTGTGCTCCATCAGTCCGGCCCATGGCCTGACAAATGATCCGGCGGATGCGATCGATGAAACACTCTCCCGTCTGCATGACTTTGGCCTGTTTAACGGCGTGGTCCTGGCGGCAGACGGCGATGATATCATCTATCACGAAGCATTCGGGACGGCCAGCTTCGAGTGGGATATCCCGAACACCACAGATACAAGGTTTAAAATAGCTTCCATCACCAAATCATTTACTGCCAATCTGGTCCTGTGCCTTGTTGAAGCTGACAAGCTTGCTCTTGATGACGTCATTACCGATTTCCTGCCGGATTATCCCGCCGGGCCCGGTAATCGCATCACCATCGAACAACTGCTGGTTCAGACAGCGGGTATTCCCGATTACCTGGAGCTGCCCGGGTTCCTGGAAGAAAAAGCGATTCATGAACATGACCGCTATGAGTTTGTAAAACACTTTTCTGAACTGGAACTTGAGTTTGAACCGGGTACGGACTGGAACTACGGTAACTCCGGATATTACCTGCTCGGACTCATCATTGAGCAGGCCAGCGGCCTTACCTATGAAGAAGCGCTGCAAAAATACATTCTGGAGCCGGCAGGACTGGAGGACACCGGGTACGCTGCTACGGGAAAAATCATAGAACGGCTTGCGGAGGGTTATGAAAGAACACCGGCCGGATATGAGCGTGCACCTTTTTTCCACTCAAGCGCCGGCTTTTCGGCGGGTATGATGTACTCAACAGCGAAAGATCTTTTCAAATGGACGAGGGCGCTGTTTGACGGCCTGTTGCTCGAGGATCAGGAATATCTGCAAAATATGGTTACACCCCAGAAAGAGGACTACGGATACGGTGTTTTCATCGGAAGCCAGCGTATCGGGTCTAAAAATGATCTGGTGGTGAGTCACTCCGGCAATATACACGGATTTTCTTCTCAGCTGACATACTTCGCGTTCAGCGACTATACATTGATCATTCTGGACAATACCAAACAGTGTACCTCGCGAACCTATTTTGCACTGCGTGATTTGCTGTTCGGGCTTTCTGCATCTGTTGAAGTGAGAGAACCGGTTTCCCATGTATTGGGAAGTGTGATTGAGCAAAGTGGAATCGAAGAAGCCATATTATTTTACAGTGAACTGAGAGAAGAGCGCGGCGATGAATGCGACTTCAGTCTGAGTGAGTTCATCCGGCTCGGCGATTTTTATCTGGAGAGGGGACAGCCGGAGACAGCGCAAAAGATATTTGAACTCGCAATCACACTGTATCCCGAAACCTCAAGGCTCGAAGATCGCCTGGAAAAGATTCAAAGCATTCCGTAAGCTGTCTCAGCAATTCCTTTTGTTATTCCGGTATATGTTTGATATTTATGCGGATGTGTTATTGCGGTTTTGTCCGCCGTTTTCGCGTAGCACAATCGTTCACCCCGCCGGGCACCGGCTAATCATCTTAATAACCCGGATTCAATCAACATTCAATCAACTAATAACCGAATCAATCCGAAATTATGAATGATCCGACACCATACGCCGCAGGATGGGGAACACTTTCGCTTATCAACGCCGGTTTGGCACAAAGCAAAGGACGGAGCGGATTGGCCTGGTGGCTGATATCGCTGCTCATTGGTCCGGTCGCAACCTTCCTGATCGTAGTTTTGAAGCCTGTTGAGAAAAAGGAATTCTAAGGCTCATTCGTCCTTGATGCAGCGGACAGAGAGACCCGACACCCGGCCGAAATCTCGTACGTGGGCAGGCACACTGAATTCCAGTGACTGTGCGTGGCTATCGGATACGGTACTCGACCAATAGTGGCCATAAGGGGCACCGGTAGAGAAGATCGAACCATTGCTTTTGCGCCAATCCAAATTATACTCACTGCTGCTTGTGATAAAATGCCCGTGGCCAGGCTGGTCAAAGCGGCTTAATGCGGAAATAGTTGAAAAGGGGGTCTCCTGGTGCCCGTCGGCCGGGCGGCCCCACTGGTATCTGTCGCCATAACCCTCGGGGTCGACGGGAGAGGTCGCCACGCGCGAAGCACCCAGATTGCGATCCATCCAGATGCGTCCTGTTTCAGGATTGGTGACATCGACCACCTCGGTTTCGGTATCCCTGGGCCAATTGCCATTATTACCATTGATGGAATCATCGTCGTCCGAACCAAATATCCCGCAGCTGGTCAATACGAATACAGAAACTAAGCATGCAAATGCAGCGTAAGCGATCTTTTTCATAGTTTTCTTTTAATAGTAAAAATAACTTCAGCACTTTAGGCTGGAATGAAATATTAAGATTTCCGTATGAACTGTTTTGACATATAATAACCAGTTAAGTTTCTGATCGCTGCATACCGTGATCGACAATAATTTGTCATGGTTCAAGTTTTATAGGTATATTTCAAACTAGACAGTCTAGACATATATAAATGGCATGAAAATCAAAAAGTGGCACTTACAAGACGCCAAAAACAGGTTCAGCGAGTTGGTTCGCAAAGCTTCCGAAGATGGACCTCAGTTTGTCAGTAAACACGGAAAAGACTCTGTGGTCGTCCTTTCCATTGAGGACTATCGCAAACTGGACCGTCCCGGAAACTCACTTGTCAATTTTTTGCAGTCGTCCCCTCTCAACTCTGTCGAACTTGATACCAGAAGGGACAAATCCTCTTCACGCGATGTTTCGTTATGAGCTTCCTGATTGACACCTGCTGCATCTCTGAACTCACAAAAAATCAGCCAGAGCCAAATGTAAAAACCTGGTTTTCCGACAACGATGAAACCGAAATGTATTTAAGTGTTATTACTTTCGGGGAGTTGATTAAGGGCATCGAAAAACTATCGGCATCAAAGAAAAAGACCACACTTGTTAACTGGGTCAATAATGATTTTAAGCAAAGGTTTCGAAATCGGGTTCTTGACGTTACTATGGCTGAGGTAAAAAAATGGGGCGAGATTCAGGCATTCTCTGAAACCAAGGGTACACCTCTACCGGCTATTGACGGCTTAATTGCAGCAACGGCTCTGGTCCATGATTTAAGTGTGGTGACAAGAAATGTCAGTGATATGAAACCATCTGGAGTTCATATCATTAATCCTTGGGAATTTTCTGGTACCGAAACGTAACATTGTGTTTCAACCGGACAGGCGGACTGATTTTCGCCAGTCTTTTCTGTTCATAATTACCGCCTTCCGGTAAAACACTGGCCGTTGGAGAGCTTCATTGATTTGCAGTTTTGATGTAATGCCAATAGGGAAGTACTCCTTATCACGGGATATAGTAATCTAATATTTGTCTCCAGACACTCAGTGGCTATATTGAGTCTATGAGAACTTTTTACCTTGATACATCCGTTTTTGGAGGCAAATTCGATGATGAATTTGCTTTTTGGACAGATAAATTTTTTGATCGTGTGTTTCAAACTGACATTATCCTCCTGTATTCAGATGTTATCGACGATGAGCTCTCTTCTGCACCCGATGACATTACCAGTTTTGTCAACTCTATTCCTGACAATAGGTTGCAACATGTAAATCTGGGTGAAGAAGCCGTAAAACTGGCAAAAAATTACATCGCCGAGAACGTTGTAGGTCCATCAAGTATGGCCGATTGCTTCCACATTGCGATTGCAACAATCCAAAAAGCAGATTTGCTCGTAAGTTGGAATTTCAAGCACATTGTAAACATTGAGCGAATTCAAGGGTATAATTCGGTCAATCTTAAATTCGGATATCAAACGTTGGAAATAAGAAACCCTCGTGAATCTTTTGATTATGAAGACGACAACTGAAAAAAAATTTGATTGTGTAAAAACAGTCCGTAAAGAGCGTGATCGGATCGCGGCCGATACGAAGGGAAAGTCTGCCAAAGAAATTCTGGACTATTTCCGGCAAAGAAGGCAAAAACATTCGGTTCGCAGTAAATAATATCCAAAAATAAGATTCCTGAAATTAGAAGCCCATCCTTAATCAGCTCTGTAACATATATATGGCCTCCATTGTCAACAGGCAATATTCATCCCTGACCAGTAAAGAATCCTTTCCGGCCTAAGCGATTCCGCTGTCTTTTAACAGTTTTGTACTGCAAACAATTTTCAGAATCGGTTTTACAGTTCATGTGACTGCACCAAACATATATAGAGGCTCAACGGTTGACGTGTCCGGAACGATTCCGGCACTCACCGGCCCAAGGTCTATTGGACGGCCATAGAAAATATTGCGTTCCCTGAACCCGGATGATCAAACGTTTGGCTATGGCAATCATCCGCCATTCCAGTTATGGTGCATCTCGGAGCAGGGGCAGTACACACCGATACCTCAGTTTATTTGGCTGTTTATCCGACATCAAAAAAATCCAGGGCAGCTGCCGCACCCAATCAAGCGGTGCGAGTTCGGTGTTGCGGTCGATTGCGTCGGGATATGATCGATCAATGCCGTCTCGAAACGTATGCTCTCCGGCAACTGTTTTACCGATAGATGCCATAAACGATATCCATTAACGATCAACATTAAACAAGACGATTATGAGTAAAAAAATGAAGGCGTCCTACATAGCAGCGTTTGGCGGACCGGATTCGGTTACAACCGGAGAACTGGACCGGCCGGAACCCGGGGAGGGAGAAGTACTTGTCCGTGTGAAATCGGCAGGCGTGAACCCGGTTGACAGCGCAATAGTCCGTGGAATGCTGAAAGATTTTATTCCTTCGGAATTTCCGCTGATTCCAGGATGGGATGTGGCGGGGGTTGTGGAAGCGCGCGGACATGCTGCACGGCGTTTCAGCGAAGGAGACGCGGTATATGCATATGCGCGGAGACCGTTGATTCAGCACGGAGCCTTTGCCGAATACATCTCGCTGCCCGAAAGCTACCTGGCGCACAGCCCGACAAATCTCACCACGGAAGAAGCCGGGGGTATTCCGCTGGCCGGACTTACGGCCTGGCAGTCACTGTTTGATGCCGGCAAGGTGCAGAAAGGAGATACGGTTCTGATCCTCGGAGCATCCGGAGGCGTAGGCACGTTCGCGGTCCAGTTTGCGAAATGGAATGGGGCGCGGGTGATCGGTGTGGCAAGCAGCAAAAACCACGACTACCTGAAGGAGCTTGGTGCTGATGATACGGTGGACTATAAAGAGGGACACGTAGGGGAAGCTGTGGAGAAAATTGTCCCGGCCGGTGTGGATATGATCTTTGACTGCTCAAGAGGCGAGGCACTGGCGCAGAGTATGGATACGCTGATAAAAAATGGCAGGCTCGTATCCATCACGAACAGCAACCCGGACAGGCGGTCCGACATCCGGTTTCAGTATGTGTTTGTTGAGCCGAATGCGCGTCAGCTGGAGCAGATAAGTGAATTGGCGGACAACGGCGAACTGAAAGCGCCGGTGACAAAGGCATTCCGCCTGGAAGAAGCGGGCAAGGCGCTGGAGCAGGTCGAATTACTGCATACCAGGGGCAAGATGGTGATAACCCCGTAAGGCGGATAAGGACTACTATCATCATGAGGTGATGGGACAGCCCGGATGGGTCATTTTGCTACCTTACTTCTAAAGCTTGACAACAAGTACGGATTAACGTACGTTATTGATTATGATGGATAACATAATTAAGTCCACACTATTATGAAGACATTAACTGCGACCCAGGCTCGTAAAGAGATTTACCGGCTATTGGATGAGGCTTCTGAAACTCATGAGCCAATTCAAATTACAGGTAAGAGAACCAATGCGGTACTTATCAGCGAGGATGACTGGCGTTCGATTCAGGAAACACTCTATCTGTCTTCCATTCCTGGAATGCAGGAATCCATAATTGAAGGACTGCAGACCCCTGTTGAAGAAACCGATGAAGAGCTTGACTGGTGAGTAAATACAAACTCGTTTACACAAAACAAGCAAAAAAAGATGCCGGAAAAGCGGCTTCTTCAGGGTTAAAGCCCAAGATTAAAGAGTTATTGGAAATAATTAAAGAGAATCCTTTTGAAGAATATCCTCCTTATGAAAAACTTATTGGGAAATTAGAGGGGGCGTACTCCAGGCGTATAAATATCCGGCACCGATTGGTCTACCAGGTACTCGAGAAAGAAAAAATTGTAAAAGTGATTCGTATGTGGACTCATTACGGTTGAACTGGGAGTGTAACACGCATTGCTCTTAGCCAGGACTCATGAATCCTGCAAAATATCGTATTACAAGGCACACCTTTGCAAAAGGCTGACTCCCCTGTATTTTATTTCATGCATGCTTATCCGGCAAGCAGCACCACCCCAAGTACCGTCAACGGGTCTTTAAAATGTATCGATTAACATGCAAGTGTCACAATCCGGGAAGTTGCAAAATCCAATCAGCTTGTTCAGAATATCAAGGTTAAAAAAATGTCATTTTTCGTCCCAAAATAACAAAAGCCCTGCATTGCTATAATGTATTGCAACACAGGGCTTTGTATTCGGGTACGCACGGGAGGATTCGAACCCCCGACCTTCTGATCCGTAGTCAGACGCTCTATCCAGCTGAGCTACGTGCGCATTTTTGCCGAGAATTCAAAGATAAGAGGTTTTTGAGAATAACACAATAAAGGGCTGAGCCGGAATGTGTCTCCCCCGGTCAGCCCTTATTGCAAATTGCCGTCAGTGTATTCTTAGTAACGGTACATTTCGGATTTGTACGGGCCCTCTTTCGGGACTCCGATGTATTGCGCCTGCCCATCATTCAGTTCGTCAAGCTCCACGCCGATTTTCTTCAGGTGGAGACGCGCTACTTTTTCATCCAGGTCTTTCGGCAGGACATGCACACCAACTTCGAAGTCATCGGGACGCTGCCAGAGTGCCATCTGAGCCAGTGTTTGATTGGTGAAGCTGTTGCTCATCACGAAACTCGGATGACCGGTAGCGTTGCCCAGATTCATGAGCCGGCCCTGTGACAGAAGGATGATTTCGCGTCCGTCATCAAAACGGAACAGGTCAACCTGGGGCTTGATGTTGATCTCTTCGGCATTGTCTTTCAGCCATTTGACGTCGATTTCGTTGTCAAAGTGACCGATGTTTCCGACAATAGCTTTGTCTTTCATGCTCCGGAAGTGAACATCGGTCAGGATATCCTTGTTGCCGGTTGCGGTAATGACCACATCGGCCTCTTCCACGGCATCGGCCATCTTTTTGACTTCGTAGCCGTCCATGGCAGCCTGCAGTGCACAGATCGGATCTATTTCAGTGACGATAACGCGGGCTCCAGCACCGCGCAGGGAGGCAGCCGAGCCTTTGCCGACATCACCGTAACCTGCTACAACGGCGACTTTGCCGGCCATCATCACATCGGTGGCACGACGGATGGCATCCACACAGGATTCTTTGCAACCGTATTTATTGTCAAACTTGGACTTGGTTACGGAGTCGTTGACATTAATAGCCGGCACAGGCAGCGTTCCGGCCTTCATGCGATCATACAGTCTCAGTACACCTGTCGTGGTCTCTTCGGAAATACCGTTGAGTTTGCTTGCCAGTTCGGGGTAATTGTCCAGAACCATATTGGTGAGGTCGCCGCCATCATCCAGAATCAAATTGAGCGGCTGGCCATCCCTGAAGTAAAGGGTCTGTTCAATGCACCAGTCGTACTCTTCCTCGGTCATGCCCTTCCATGCGTACACCGGTACCCCGGCTTTGGCTATTGCTGCCGCTGCATGGTCCTGGGTCGAGTAAATGTTGCATGATGACCACTGGACATCTGCGCCGAGTTCAACGAGTGTTTCGATGAGCACTGCGGTCTGGATCGTCATGTGCAGACATCCGGCAATGCGTGCTCCTTTCAATGGTTTCTGCGGGCCAAATTCCTCCCTCAGGGCCATAAGGCCGGGCATTTCGGCTTCTGCAAGCCGGATCTCCTTCCGGCCGTATTCGTGCAGGGAAATATCTGCAACTTTGTAAGGCAACTTCTTCTCTTTTACAGTCGTCGTCATAAAATCTCAGTATTAGGTTTATAGATGTTTTTCAATAATTTCGCGTGTTTTCTCATAATCGAGTTCCGGTCCCTGCGTACCAAGGACGGACTCAATGTACTCGCCGCCCGGGCTCACATAAACTTTGTAGGGAATGCTTTGCACATTAAAATCCTCTGCCAGCTGTTCCCCGAATACAAATGCAAAATCATAGTCATTGTTTGCGACAAACTCCCTGACCTGCTCTTCGGAGTCCATATAACCGGGTGAAACGGCAAGAACGACAAAATCGTCCGGATAGTCATCCATCAGCTCCTGCAGTGTGGGCATGCTTCGGATGCACGGTGTACACCAGGTTTCCCAGATGTCGATGAGCACGGTTTTTCCCTCAAAATCATGGATGGTCACCTCACCTCCGTCAAGGTCGGTGAATACAGCATTTTGCAGAATCTCCGTAGCATCAGCAGATTCCGGCTGGCTGCTTTCCGTGGAGGAGGCCAGTTTAAAACCAGCAATGACCAGTATTAAAAGCGCAACAACGCCGACAGTTCGTCGCATAGTAGAAGTCTTAAGTATGAGTAATTTGATCAGTCCAGATCAGCACAGATATGTGATTTCGTATCACATAAACGCAAAATGATCCGGAATCGTGCCGGAGGTAAGACCGTCTTCCGTATTAAGACGGTATAACCTTTCAATATAAATAAATCCGGTCAGAAATTCTGAAGCCCGATTCCCTGACAAATATCATGATAAAGTAAATAGTTAACAGATAAAGCAAGCCGTTATCAGGAAAAAGAAGGCAGCCAAAGCATGCAGGCCGACGCAAATCTGCAGCAAGAGTCTGATTTCAAGGGTACATATTTTTGGTTATCGTGAGTTATGGAGTCTATGTTATTTTTTTGTTATTTTTTAATGCTTGATTATGCAACAATTTTTCATAAGGGCAACACCGTCATGAAGGTTGCATCGGATCGGGCTCTTAAAGTTTACTTTTGCTGTGGTTGCTTAGCAACGGTTTTTATACAGCATATTGCTTTGATATTATTTACTTATATAAACACAGAGATAGTATAGCGCAGGAAATCATGGGTGTCGACAGACTGCAAAGACAACGTTTCGAGCACAAGTACATCATAAATGAAGATGTTGCACTCGGGATACGTGACTTTGTTTCGTCGTATCTGGACCTGGACAGCTACGGAGCGACGCAACCCAATCTTTCGTATCCCGTGCACAGTCTCTATCTGGACTCGCCCGATCTGCGTACCTATCAGGAAACCATTAATGGTGACCGGAACCGTTACAAGCTGCGGATTCGATTTTACGAAAAAACAGATGATTCACCGGTTTATTTTGAGATAAAGCGGCGGCATGACAAGGTAATTGCAAAAAAACGGGCTATTGTCCACCGGGAAGCCGCTTATGATATGACGCGGGGGTTCATTCCGGACAGGGACAGCCTGGTGAATCCGACAGCAGAACAGCTTGATGCGCTGCACGATTTCACCCGGCTTGTTTACCATCTGAATGCCGGGCCCAAAGTTCATGTGGCCTACTACCGCGAGGCCTGGGTTGCCGACGGTTCCAACAAGATCAGGGTTACCATCGACCGCAAGGTCCGCAGCGAGCCGGAAAATCAAATCACATTTTCATCCCGGTTGAAAAACCCGAGATATGTCTTCGGTAACAACCTGGTACTGGAACTCAAATTCACTAATCGTTTTCCCAACTGGTTCAAAGACCTGGTACAGGTGTTCGGATTGCGTGCCGGCAGCGCAGCGAAGTACGTGGACGGCATCGAGAACATGGGAGAACAACAATTTTTCAGGGCGTATGTGTAACACATCGCCCGCATAAAGTTTTAAACCGTAATTATGTCAGACTGGATTTACCTCGGCGATGTAGCGCCGCTCCCTACCGACTTTTCGGCGCTCATCATGGCGCTGTTGCTCGCCTTTTTGTGCGGACAGCTTCTGGCCTGGGTGTACATGTACACCCATTCCGGACTCTCATACTCCCGCACGTATGTGAGTTCACTTATACTCATACCTATTACCGTTGCACTGGTCATGATGGTGCTGGACAACAACCTGGTCACCGCATTCAGTCTGATGGCCGTCTTTGCCATCGTACGCTTTCGTAATATCGTACGTGATACTCTTGATACGGTCTATATTCTCAGCCTGATCGTTATCGGCATGGCCTGCGGGACCCAGAAATTTTCAACCGCACTGATCGGGACGTTAATTGCTTCATCCGTGCTGATCTATATCTGGTTTACATCTTTCGGGAGCCGGCAACGCTATGATCTCATACTGAATCTGCACTGGTCCGAATCACTGAAAAAACTCAGCGAACTGCAGCAGTTGCTGGAGCGCCACTCCCTGAAGGTGCATATGGCAAGCCAGCGCTCCGTGAGAGATGACGAAGGGGCCGACCTGTCCTACAGGCTGCTGCTCCGCGATCCGTCCCGCATCCAGGATCTGCTTAATGAGCTGCAGGCCAATACCGCTGTTTCCCGTGTAACCACAATGAAAGCCGAAGAAGAATCGGAAGTCTGACCGCATTACCACCATGGCAAATAATCACGAAAAAATACCGGTGCCTCCATCCCAACGCTGGAGAGAAATCCGGGTTCGCATCATCCCCTTCGCAGTTTTTGTAGTCGTAGCCGGTGTAGTTGCCTGGCTCTGGCAAGACCGTATGGACGCCACTACCATGGTCGGACGCGTTGTCGGGCAACAGGCAGAAGTTCGCAGCCCGCAGGCCGGCGCGCTATCGGAAATTACAGTACAGGATTTTGATTCCGTTTCAGCCGGTGATCCGGTCGGCAGGCTTATAACAACCGATCCAAAGATCATGGAAGCCGAGCTCGCCGTCGTCCTGGCCGAACTTGAGCTGACGCGCCTGTCCATGGATCCCTTCGCCGATCAGCAGCGAAACATTCTGAACTATGAATCCATGCAGATGGATCTGATGGAAAACCGCGCACGCCTGGCTATGGCCACCATACAGAAGCAGCAGGCCGAACGGGAACTGCAGAGAGTGGAGCGGCTCGATGAGCTTGGTCTGACTACCGACGAAGCTGTGGATGAGGCCAGGACCGAATTCCGGTCACTGGAGCAGGAGGTTGAAGTGATTGCGCAGCTGGTTGACCGGCTGGATGAACGCCTTGAGGCTATTGACCTTGACAGAGTCCCCGAACTTTGGAAAGAAGATGATCCGCGTGCAGCGGCAATCAAGGTACACCAGCGGACTATCGAAAAAATTGAAGCCGAAATGATGCCTGTTACGCTGGAGGCGCCGGTGAGCGGACAGGTTTCCGAGGTGCTGAAAAGTAACGGCGAATTCGTAGAACAGGGCGATATCGTTATGAACATCCAGTCACCCACTCCGGATTATATTATTGGCCATGTTCGTCATCCGGTATTTGTGAAACCGGAGCCCGGAATGGAGGTGCTGGTCAGAAAACAGACCCGCGATCGTGAAGAGGCTATAATGGTGGTGGATCAGGTCGGTGTGCAAATGGAGACGATTGAAGAGTTAAGCCAGCTGTTTCCCGAACAACCATTCGAAACCACCGGTCTGCCGGTGCGCATCCGCATCAACCGGGAGCTGGACCTGATGCCCGGCGAAATTGTTGATATGCGGCTTATAACTCGTTAGTTTTCGGGATGACGATCTCCCCGATGCCCCGCGCAGCCCTCATCTCCCTGCTGATCCCGTTTTTTTTCACGTTTCTGTCCGCCCGTGCAGAATCGCAGACTCCGCAAGAAGAGCCAGAGTCGAACATGATACCCGTCGTAATCAATGAGGTCCAGGCTTCCAACAACGAAACTATCGCAGATGAGGACGGCGATTATGAGGACTGGGTGGAGCTGTACAACCCGGGTTCCGATACCGTCTGGCTTGGCGGCTTTGGCCTCTCCGACGATTATGATAACCTTTACCGGTGGGTCTTCCCTGAAGGAAGCCACATCGGTCCGGATGAATTTCTGCTGGTCTGGGCATCCGGCAAGGATCGGCGTGATCCCGAAGCGCCGCTTCATGCCGGATTCAGCATACAATCTGAAGGCGAAGAGGTTATACTGAGCTATTTCACGAATCTTCCCGGCCGCAACACTCCCGTCATCGACGAACTGGAGCCGACCCCGATCCCGTCTGACTATTCTTTCGGCCGTTACCCGGACGGAACCGAAAACTGGTTTCTATTCCCTGAGCCAACTCCGGGGGCACCAAACACGACATCACCGTATGAGGGAATCACATCCGGTCCCGCTTTTTCCCGGGATCCGGGATTTTATACAGACGCGTTTCATTTGTCGATAGAAACCGAGGATCCGCATGCGCGCATTCATTACACACTCGACGGATCGGAACCGACAACAGACTCGCCGGTATACGGCGACTCCATCCTCATTGAATCACGGGAAGGGGAGCCAAACCGTTTGTCAACCATACCAACAAGTCCGGGGCCGCCGGAAGCTCCGGCACACTGGCAGCCACCTGACGGACCGGTCTTCAAAGGGAATGTTGTCCGGGCCATTGCCGTGCGGGACGGGTACCGCCAAAGCGATCCGGTTTCAGGGACATGGTTTGTGGATCCCGCTGGTGCTGACCGCTACAGCTTCCCGGTTCTGTCCATCGTGACCGACTCGGTCCATCTTTTCAGTGACGAAACGGGATTGTTTGTACCCGGTGACAAATACGATCCGGATAACCCGGTTGGCAGCGGCAATTATAACGAACGGGGCCGGGAATGGGAACGGCCGGCACATCTAACGTTTATTGACGGCACGCCGGACAATGATTCCGGCACGTACGGATTTTCACAAAATATCGGTATCCGAATTCACGGCGGCGCAACACGGCGATACCCGCAGAAATCCATACGAATCTATTCCCGCAGCGATTATGACTGGAATCCCGATATTACCTGGCCTCTGTTTCCCGGCAACACGAAAACCGGCTCCGATCAGCCTCCGGACAAATACAAGCGGCTGATATTGCGCTCATCCGGTGACGACTGGTTCCACACGATGTTCAAGGATGCCATGGTTCAGTCGCTGTACAGTGACCGGAATGTCGATCAGCAGGCTTACCGACCCGCGGTGGTCTTCATCAACGGCGAATACTGGGGCATTCACAACATCCGTGAGCGGTACGACGGCTGGTATGTGGAGACCAATTACGGCATTCACCGTGATGATGTGGTGATTCTGACCGGAAATGCCGAGGTGAACCGGGGCAATCCGGATGACCGGGATCACTATCTGGAAATGAGGGACTATGCCCGTGACCAGGACCTGTCCGATCCGGATCATTTTGATCATGTAGCCGGCATGATGGATGTCGAAAACTATCTGAAGTATCTGATGATGAAGGTATATGCAGCCAATGCGGACTGGCCGCACAACAATATCCGTTTCTGGCGAAAGCGTACTGATGAATTTCGTCCGGATGCGTCTTACGGTGCGGACGGCAGGTGGCGCTGGATGATTTTTGACCTCGATGCCACTTTCGGATTTCCATATGGCGGTGAAAATGCATGGTGGGCTGAATATGATCACAATATGCTTGAATGGATCACGGGAACGGGGAATCCGAGGGCCCCTTCTGAGTGGGTTAATGATCTGTTTGAAGGATTGATTGAAAACGAGGAATTCCGCCGGCGCTTTGTCAATCTGATGGCTACGGACCTGAATACCCGGTTTGCATCATCGCATGTTTCAGAACGGATTGACGCATTCCGTAAATCCTACCGGCCGGAAATCGAAGAACACATACGGCGTCATCAGCGAAGCGCCGGAGGAAGCCCGGATGGATGGAATGAGCACATTGACGTCATGCTTGAATTTGCAGAAAAACGCCCCGGCTATATGCGGTCTCACATTCTGGATCACTTTGATCTGGGCGGAACAGCGGACCTGAATATCGCTGTTCAGGGTGGGCTCGACGGTGAAACAGCCGGACATGTACGTTTGGACAGCACGGATATTCGTTCCGGGACGCAGGGTGTTCCGGACGATATTTCGCAGTGGACAGGAATGTACTTCAACGATATTCCGGTGGATATAACCGCTGTTCCTGCAGAGGGTTACATTTTCATAGAGTGGCGTGACCAAAACGGCCGGCCGCTGGACAGAGAAGATATCAGATTTGAGAATGGTTCTTCTCACACAGGTGCCGGGCTTCGCTGGTATCCCGAAGATGACATGGAGATTGTTGCTGTGTTCGGTCCGGCAAAGACGGATGCAGACAGGGAGGACAGTGAAAGTCTGCCAAAAACATTCCGTTTACGTCAAAATTATCCGAACCCGTTTAACGATCAGACCAATATTCCATTTGAACTTCCGGAACGTTCCGGTGTGGTTCTTGATGTTTTTACAGCTGACGGAAGGAAGGTAAAGCGGACAGATAAAGGCGTACTTGAACCTGGAACGCATACTTTGCATTTTAACACAGCGGGAATGGCAAGCGGTGTTTATCTCTACAGGATGAAATTCCGGCCGGAAACAAGGTCTGAGACTATACAAAAGTCCCGGAAAATGACGATAATACGTTGACCATCCGAATACGCAATGCCCGTTTTGTCCGTTTCAATTTCACTGTTATTTCGTACCATTATGAGTTGCGCCGGCACGGACTGATGATTTTTCCGCAACATTACCTGTTTGCAACGATCAGCCTGCATTCCGGAAAATGAGAATCAAATTTACGCTACAGCATGCCTTCAAAAGCTTTACTGACACGACCGGCAGGAGCATTCACCTTTGCTGTTCTTACAATCTTATTTGCCGGCTATTCCATACCGGCGGCTCAACCCGGAGAGCAGAGTCCCGAAAGTCCGCCCGGCACACCCGTTATAACACATCCGGGTTCACTTGAAACCCTTTTTCACACGGACGCCCTGTTTCAGACCGACGGCCGGTCCGGCCAGCTGGAGTCTTCCCACGGCATGCTGGATATGCATGCACAGGGTCATGCGCGTGATGAAGATAAGATTATTCACCTGACAGATTATCTATACAGGGAGCCGTCCATTAAGGAGGCGTATGAGGAATACCTGAGGCTCAGAGACCAGGCGCCGCATGAGCTTCAGGTGATGCAGGACGAAGTCGTTTATGAAGTGGGTGACACCCGTGAGTTTTTTGTCTACAATCTTGAGGAAAGCGAACCCGGCGCAGCCGTTTTTGACGAGATACTTTTCGAGCTTCGTGCCATCGGTGAGAAATCTGAGATTTGGGTTGAGCAGGATGAGTATCAGCCGGGGAAAATCGACGATGGTGTGGTGGATTCGATGATGATCGCTCTCGAAGAGCGTACGCCGCCACGGTCTGTCAATCCGGAGCAGGGAATCATTCTGAACAATATTGATATTTTTGCAGAGGGAAATCCCGGCCTTGTCCCCGATCCTGCGGGTACCGGCAAGGTTAAAGTTCTGATTTCAGATATACAGGACGGTTGGGATCCGGATACGGGCGGAGGTTACACAGCCGGCTTCTTCAACCCCGGCGACCTGGCCCCCAGAACATCAAACAGTAACAGCAACGAAGCGGCTATCCTGTATATAAACTCCTATCCCGGAATTTATACCGATGACATGCCCACGGATCCTTCACGGCCTCTCAGCACGGTTGCTCATGAGTTTCAGCACCTTATCCAGGCCGGACGCGGAAATCTGATAACGTTTATGGATGAAGGTCAGTCCGAAATAGCTGAAATCTTCAACGGGTTCGGTTCCCGTTCCATGGTATTCCTGAATGATCCGGATGAAGTCAGCGGAAATGTCGAGAGCCAGGAACAGGATGGTTTTCTGCGGTGGCGGACCGGAGAACCCGAGGTGCTTGAGGATTATCAGCGGGCGCAGCTTTTTCATGGCTATCTCTACGAAAGAATCGGCCTGGAGGCCGTTGGCGGCATAACACAGAGTGCCTCCGGGTCACCGTGGGTGCAGTATCAGCGCGCAATTGACAAAGCTGAGGAAGACCTGGAATTCCGGCAGGTGCTGACGGATTTCTACATTGCCAACTGGCTCAATGATGTTGAAATCGGGAACGGACTGTATGGATACACGCTTCCCCAGTTCTCTGGTGTCAGAGTTTCCACGCCCGGACGAAGATTTGACAGCGGCGATCGCCCGTGGGTAACCAACCAACCGGTCAGGCTGCGGTATGGTGGGGCAAAATATACCAACTGGCGCGATGTGGAGGATCTCACCATCACTCTCAATTCACCTTCGGAAATACGCCATTATGTGGTTGCGCAGGATGAGCACGGTGACAGGGAAGTTATGGTTGTTGATGGAGATGAAATTTCTCTGAGCGGGATGTACGTATCGGTTGTATTGGTGTCTGTGAACCCTGTAGTCCAGTCCGCTTCCAACTACGGAAGCCGTGAGTTCAGCTACGATGCGGAATGGACACCCGGAGAAGTCAGGGTTGTGGATATTAATTATGCGGTCAATCCGCTGGCAGGTTATGTACCCATGCCAATGCAATTTGATGAACAGACTACGTTCCGGGCCATTTCGGTACGCGTGGATCCTGAATACGACGGCGAACTGCGCGGAGTCGATGTTGACCTCTGGCACACTGATGATGCCATAGAGGGAAGCGGTGTGCTTCGTGTTGCCCTTACTGAATCGGAACAGATCAGTGGCAGTGGAACGGGTGCCGTATTTGCACCGTCTGATGCCATCGCCTATGTGGATCTTGATTTCGATGAGCTGACGACATCAACCAACGAAGTTGATTTTTCCGATTTTGAGATCGAAATGGAGGCCGGACGCAATTACCATTTTGTGTTTGAAGTGATGGATGAATCCGATGACGCCAGCCTGCTGTTTGCATTCGATCAGGGATCAAATGATGAGTCGGATGCCAATTACTATCCGGTTCGTACACTGCTTGCCGGGTTTGATGCCGATGGTGGTGTAGGATGGTCCAGACTGATGGGAGATGACGATATCGATAATGATAACGACCATAAAAATCTGGTGATGAACACACGTATTCTTAGCAGAGTGCCTGTTGATGAAGATACGCCCGGAATGGTCGAAACGGACAAATTTGAATTGCTGAGAAATTATCCCAATCCGTTTTTTGAAAGCACGGAAATTGATATCAATATTCCTGACACAGTGGAAGACAGAATCCGGGTCCGGGTGGAGCTGTACGATGTAACCGGCAGAAGGGTAGGAACCATTTTTAATGAGGAGCTGCAGGCCGGTGTTTCTACTATCTCATTTCAGAATCAGAACCTCGCCAGCGGCGTCTATATTGCCAGAATGCATGCAGGTGACCATGTTGATACCCACAAAATGACGATTCTGCGCGGTCCGAACTAACTGGCATGCAAAAGGAACGGGATGGATGCAGGATGAAATAAGTCCCGGGCCAAAATCAGGAGGCTGCTTTACCGGGATTTCCCGTCAGCTCGAATACAGAAAGCTCGGGCTTGACGAGCCGTACAGGGGCGCCTACCATGCCGATACCAACATTGACATAGGCTTTGTGAGCGCCGTAATCGTAGAGCCCTTTGGCATATTCGTGGAACAGATGTATCGGGTAAAACGGCATACCCAGCACATCAAAACCAACCTGGCCACCGTGCGTGTGTCCGGCCAGTGTCAGTTGAATATTGTAGTTTCTGGCATCATCAAAAAGATCGGGACGGTGACTTAGAAGCACACGGAATCCATGCTCAGGCATGTTGGCAGTCGCATTCTGCATGCGCAGCTCTTTTGGACAGCCGGATTCATGATCGTCGACACCAAATATGGAAACCGTCTCGTCGTTTATAGCTATCGATTCGTGGGTATTTGTGAGCATGTGTAAACCCCTTTCAATCATCGCGTCACTGACGGCACCGGCCGAAGCATAGTGATCGTGGTTGCCAAGGCATGCGTAAATTCCATATTCCGCTTTAAGGTCTTCCAGAGCACGATACAGGGCCGGAATCTCGGAAACAGAATTATCGACCAGGTCTCCGGTAATCGTTACCAGGTGAGGATTCTCCTCATTGGTCAGCCGGAAAATATCACGCATCTGGTTTTCCGTCATGTAGATTCCGGAATGGATATCACTTAGCTGAGCAATACGGAGCCCCTCGAGGCCCGACGGCAGATCCGGATAGTAGAGCGTCTTGCGCGTGATTTGATAATCGTGAGCAGTGGCTGCCGAGGCCATGACTGTGATTCCAAGCGGAGCAGCTGACAGCACCGTTCCCGTGGTTTTGATGAAGTCTCTTCTGCTGATGAAATCTGACATGGCTGAGCCCGAAGCAGCGCCTGAAGACTGTGAAACCGGAAAAGAATCTGCCGGCGAATGATCGTTCAGCTCTGTTTCTGAAGCGAAGGTCTCATCTGCAGACGCTGCCGTTTCAGAAGGTGCATTTTCGTGTTGTTTTTGGCTTCGGTTGACAGCAGAACCCCGGATGCGATTCCGCAAGCTGTCAAGATACGTGGATATTCTGGTGACGATCCTGTAAAAAAATGCGGAGGTATTGAATGGGAGAAGGATAAGAAATGCCAGTACAACAGCCCCGAAAAAAATTCCGCCCGGATAAATAACCACGGCCTGAAACAGCGTGTGCTCATACCATCCCAGTTCGGTGGAGGGAAAGCGAAGGAAGAATAGAATATTTGCCGCGATGAGCAGCAAAATTGTGATCGTGCGAATCTTTTTCACTGATTCCTGTGCAAAAGCCAGCCGGACCCACCTGAAGTAGGATCGGATGACATACCACTGCATGAATCCGAAAACGGAGGAAATGATGACAAAAAAAATCAAAAACTGGATAAACCGGTCCATCTTTGTATAAGCGTTATAGTGGCTGCAATGTGACAGCTGAGGTCAGGAATCACATGTGACTGACATTCGGGTCAAAAAACGTGCAGGATCATAAAAACGTGCACGGCATGACATACTGAGAACAGCTTTTTGGGAACCGGAGTTTCCGGCCCGGGCACGGTTCATGGAAAAGCCGGTCCGGCTCTCCAGTCGATGTGCCTGAAACGTTTGCCGCAGCTCCTGAATTTGACAGCACCCTGAAGACTGGTGTACCGGGTATGAACGCCGGCATTCTGCAGTCTTCGGGCAGCTTCTTCATGAGGATGCCCGTACCTGTTGTTCAATGCCAGGGATGCCGCTCCCTTGGTGGCACCTACACGGTCAAGGAATGAAGCTGTTGAACTGGTGCGGCTTGCATGATGACCGATTTTCAGCAGGTCCGATTTCAGGAAATCGCCAAACCTGGATACCATAAATGCCTCGGCTTCTTTTTCTGCATCTCCGGAAAGCAGCAGCACACTTTCACCGTAATGTACCTGCACTGCAACGGACATGTTGTTGGCGTCACGGGCAGTGATATCATCCGAAGGGGCAAGGACAAGCATGGGCATGGAGGGGTCTGTAGTGATCATGTCGCCGGTTTGCAGCAGTCTGACCGGAATTTGCTTTTCACCGGCCAGCTTCATGTAGCGGTGATATAATCTTGATTCGTATTTTACCGGGGACTGGTAAATGGTGTCAATGGCAACGTTCTCCATTAGTGTAACTATGCCACCGATGTGATCGGCATGGGGATGGGAAAGTATGATGCCGTCAAGCCTGGAAATGCCTCTGGCTTTCAGTTCGGTTAGCAGTGTTCGTTCAGCCGAATCGTACGACGGAGTCCAGACGCCGGTGTCGTAAAGATAGTTAAGCCCGCCCGGTGTCTGCATCAGAACGGCATCTCCCTGGCCAACATCGAAAAATGTCAGGGAAAGAGCGGGTGTGCGGAAATGGTTGACAGCCGCTTCGGCGCGGATCAGCAACAGAAAAACCAGAACACCGGCTGCCATTTTCCATCTGAGGCCCGGCATTCGCAGTGAGGCCAGAAGGCATACCGCAAAAAACCAGATCCCGAAGATCCAGACGGATCCGGCAGTTCCTTCAATCCAGGAGGACGGATGAGATCCGATGTAGCGGACATAACCGGTCAGGCCGGATAAAATCCAGTCTCCCGGCATGTTGAGCAGTATGCCTGCTGCCGGTTCCAGAAAGGAAATACCAAGTGCTATGAAGGACCAGAGAAACATGAACTGCACAAATGGTACCGCAAGTGTGTTGCTGAGCGGGCCGGCGACAGAGAATTCATTGAAGTAGATCATAAGAACAGGGTACAAACCGCCCTGGACGAGTACGCTGACCATAACAAACTGAAACAGTGCGCCGGTGTACCGGTAGCGATGTTTTTTGGGCAGCATGAAGCGGGTTCCCGGAAGTGTGGTAAGGATGATCATGACAGCTGCAAAAGAGAGTTGAAACCCGACATCAAAAAGAAAAAGCGGATCAATTAAAAGCAGTATAAAAGCGGCGGCTCCGAGAATGTTCATGGATGTACCCGGTTTGTGGAACAGCCGGGCGAGCATCAGGAAGAAAGCCATAAGCGAGGCCCTGGAAACCGAAATAGAGAACCCCGTAATTCCGGCATAAGTCAAAAGCAGCAGGCCGCCTGCAGTCAGGCCAATACATTTCAAGTATCCCGACTTGCGAAACCAAGGCAAAACAAACCAGACAGGGAGCAGAATAAATCCGACATGCATGCCTGATACAGCCATGAGATGGGCAAGGCCGGCCCGCGAAAAAGCCGTCCGCAGCTCCGCATCCAGATCGGATCTGTCTCCAAGTATGATGGCTCTGGCAAGAGGAGCATTGTCTTCGGAAAAAAGCCTCGAAATGGCCGACTGAATATGTATCTGACGTTTCAGCCAAAAAGCAGAACCGGGATCAGGGTAACTGTCTTCCAGGCTTGTGATAAAAATTTGAGTATAGATGTTCTGACGCGCAAGGAAGGTGGCATAATCGAACTGATTGGGATTGGTCGGTTTATTGGGCTGACGGAGATCACCCCGGAAGTGAATATACCGGCCGGCTGTCACCGGCGATTCTTTGTCCGCCGACGCGTCATATACCCCGGAGCGCATCAATGCTTCTGTTTTGAAAGAAACATGCCAGGTGGGCAGTTCATGAATCCGGACAGAATCAATCTCTATGCGGAGCATCCGGTTTCCTGTTCTGGTTGCTCTGTCGGACAAAACAGATCCGTGAAAAACCAGGTCGCTGCTGTCAAAATGCCGGAGCAGAAGCTCTTCAGGGTCGGCCGATTGGCTTTGATTGTGGAAATGAATAAAACCCGTGCCGCTGATGCACAGTAAATAGACTGCGGAAACTGCCTGCGAGTGCAGGCCGGAAAAAAACGTGCTGCGTGATTTGAGCACAAGAAGCATCAGACAAAAGGTAACAGCTGCAAACAGAATCAGGCAGGCCGGGAGCAGATGTTCGCCGGAAATCGTAACCATGTTTCCGGCAACGATTCCTGCCGCAAAAAACAGAGCGACCCGCAAGGCGGGAAATGAGCCCGGTCGAAACGCAATTCTGGATTCTCCTGACATTGCCGGCCATCCGTATATATTTTAAAGAGGCTGTTTCAGGACAAGAGATGCGGGAGGATGCGTCCTTACATGCCGGCACACAAAAAGGGGAGAAATCTCAAAAACAGGCCAGGAGGATAGCGCGCCGGGAAAGCTTCTGTGCATCAGTGCAGCGTGAATTCCCGAACGCAGGAAAGGGGCAGCATACTCACCGTCAGATTACAGCTGACTGTTGAAAAAACGTCGTGTATCCTGTATATGAATGGCAATATTATTTCGCAATTCAAAAAGCCGCCGGTGAATATCATAGTATTCGGAGGCCTGCAGCGGGTCGTCCTTGAGACGCTGCAGATGTTCCAGTGCCTCATTGGCCCGGGCAAGCGCCTTTTTGCAGTAAGCGATATTGGCACCCAAAACTTCCAGATCAAACCCCATGGAATAGGCAGCGGCAAGTTTGGAACTGATAATCAGTGTGTCTGAAACAAGCCCGAGAAAGCCCGGATGGCTCATGTAGCCGGGATGGCTGTCGCTGAAAACCAGCAGGTCGGCGGAAAGATCCCGGGCATCGGTATAGATGGCAATATTTTCGAGGGATGTGTAATCATAAAGGGATGCTTCGGCTGCTTCATCCTCAAAAATATCCTCAAACAGGTTTTCTATGTCGTCGTCATCCTGATGGTCGTTTTCCTCTTCCTCATCATCATATAGATCATTGCCTTCGCCCTGTTCTTCAAACAGATCACCGTTTTCTTCATCGGGCTCCCATTCATCCTCCTCATCAGGAAAAAGTTCCTCGTCCTCATCCATGTCTTCTTCATCCATCGGAAAGTGGGACTCTTCAATGAGCAGCTCTTCCTCGATAAAGGCGTCCACAGCGTCGAGTTTGGTGGGTGTGTTTTTCAGGTGTTCAAGCCATCTGGGGGACTTGTCGTGATCCGTCTCGATGAGATTACGCAGTTTTTCGTGCCGGCGTGTCATCTCATTGATATGAGACTCCCAGTCGTGTTCGTCCCAAATATTTTGGTCACCAAATGAATACATGAAAAAGGCTCGCTTCTGAAAAAAATTAACTCAGCAGTGGTAATCGAAAATCTGACAACGATATTTTGTCAATCGTTTAGTGTTACGAATGTGACTGGTTGATTAGTGTGCTGCTTTTGCTTTGAATTACCGGCATTATCCGCGAAAGTGTCACCTGCTACAATTTTTCAAGCACTCCTTTCATGACCTGTGTCATTTTGGGTTCGGCCATATCGGCAGCTTCAAGAATATCTTCCATTTTTACGGGTTCCAGTGCGTCCGGGAAACATTCGTCGGTAATTACCGAAATGCCCAGAACCTTCATCCGCATATGAACGGCTGCAATGACCTCGGGAACGGTACTCATCCCGACAACGTCACCGCCGATCTGTCTGAGGAAGCGGTACTCTGCCCGGGTTTCCAGGGTTGGTCCGGCCACGGCAATGTAGACCCCGTCATGCATGCGGATTTCCGATTGCAGTGCAACTTCCCTTGCAAGGTAAATGAGTTCAGCAGAATAGGGTTCGCTCATATCCGGAAACCGGACACCAAGGTCGTCATCGTTGGGACCGATGAGCGGATTGTCACCGAGAAGGTTGATGTGATCGGTGATGCACATGATATCACCCCGGCGGAAATGCGGGTTCATGCCGCCACAGGCGTTGGAAACCAGCATGGTATGAGCACCAAGTGCGTGCGCCACCCTGACGGGAAAGACGATTTGCTGCATCGTATATCCCTCATAATAATGGAATCGGCCCTGCATGGCGATCACCTTCTTGCCGCTTAACGTGCCGAAGATCAATCTGCCGGCATGACTCTCAACGGTTGAAACCGGAAAATGCGGAATATCTGTATATGATACGGTTGTTTCGACCCGGATTTCCTCTGCCAGTCGTCCGAGCCCCGTACCGAGAATAATAAGGTAATCGGGTTTGAAATCGGTCTGAGCGTTAAGATAACCGAGCGCTTCCTGCTTTTTGGTTCGCGAAGATTCAATAGTTTCAAAATGGGGCATGGCTGCACTGATTATTTGTCGTCGAGGTCATCAACAAGATCGTCAAGATCTTCCGTTTCCTCATCCGGGGAAGATGATTCCGGGTTGTTGCCGAAATCATTGGTCTTTGGAGGTTGCCCGGAGGGAAAATCGGTGTCGTACTCATCTTCAGTGGGGATGGCGTATATATGGGCATCGTCTTTTTTGAAGGACTCAAGTGATTCGGATGCCATGTCGAGATAGGACTGCATTCCCCGGATAATTTCATAACGTCGTTCGAGGAGTCTTTGAATGCTTCTCCGGATGGACTGCCGCTCGTGCTGGGCATCCTGAATAATTCGCTCGGCCTCAAGATTGGCCTTGGCAATTCTGTTCTGTGCTTCCTGTTTGGAAGAGTCGACGCGTTCCTGAGCGGATTTTTTCGCCGTCTGAAGCGTTTCGTGGAGGGCTTCTTCCACTTTCTGATAGTGCGTCAGCTTCTCGGACAGGCGTTGTATTTCACGCTCCTGATCCTTGCACTTGTTCGACAAGTGTTCCCATTCATTGGAAATGACATTGAGGAAAGACTGCACTTCTGCAACATCATAACCCCGCATTGATTTGGCAAATGATTGCTGTTTGATTTCCAGAGCTGATAATTTCATAAATGAGGGCTTCTATACTTGGGTTAATTGTATCAATTTAACAGACAAAGTACTTCAACACAATAAAAAGGTCATTTTCTGAGCTTATTTTTCAACGGACGGTCCGGAGCTTCTTTTTGTCCCTCAGTGATTTGATCTTCTGATTGCCGGCTTTTCAACCGGGGATTACCCAGGTCGGCATCGACAATGATGGTTTCCAGGTTCTGGATCCGCTTAAGCAGCTGCTCCTGGCGCAGTTCATACTGCTCCAGCCTTTGAATAAGATCTCCGCCGGTATGGACCTGGCGGCGGCTTCGGATCGCTTCAGCAATCAGCTGAATAATTTTTAAAATGATGTAGCCTGAAAGTCCGAACACGGCTATAATGGCTACAATGGCTACGAGAGCTTCAAGCGGGGTGATAAGTATGGAGTTGAACATGATCTCTGTATTTCGGCATGGATGTCAGCGCCGTAGATGTTTCTTTTATGTGCATGGATATGATGCTCATACAGACAAAACGCTGCCGGCAATAGCTTTTTCGGTATTACGACAGAATCCGCTTCCCGGTTGCAAGATACATATTTTCGGACACCGATGAATATCAGTGTCCCTGTTTACGCCTACTGTTTTTCGTAATTCCGGCTGCCAAACAGAGATGTACCCAGCCTGATCATGGTTGCCCCTTCCTCAATTGCGATATCATAATCTCCGCTCATTCCCATGGAGAGTTCGTCAAGGCTGACATTGCCGGACTCCAGGAGTCTGTGATCATCCCGGATTTGGCGCAGCATGCGGAACTGCTTCCGGATCTCATCGCGGTCGGCCGTCAGGGAGGCCATGCCCATCAGTCCGCGCACGGATACATGCTGCAGCCCGGAAGCATACTCGAGGATGCCTGCAAGCTCTCCGGCGTCACATCCGCTTTTTTGTTCCTCCCCGCTGATGTTAACCTGAATAAGGACATTTATGACTCTGTCCACGCGCGAAGCACGTTTTTCGATCTCTTTCAGATATTTAGCTTTTGCGATGGAGTGGATCCAGTTTACACGGTGCACCATGTCCTTGATCTTGTTGGTCTGAACGACGCCGACCATATGCCAGATAATGTCATCGGGCAGCCGGTCCATTTTCGGCACCAGTTCCTGTACCTTGTTTTCTCCGAAATCCCGCAATCCGGCCTGGTGCGCATTCTCTATAACTTCGGCGGGATGGGTTTTGGTTACAGCGATAATGCGGATATCACCGGGGTCCCGGCCGCATTTGTCACAAATATCGCTGATGGTCTGCCGGATAAAATCTCTGTTTTTCCCGATCACAACTAAAGAACCTGATTTTTTTGTAATGGTATTTTTCGGTGTTTCCGTGATGTATAAAACATCTTTCACGCTCATGATACTACCGTAAACAGCATCGGCGTTCATGGTATTGGAAAGATACAGATTCGCTGACTTTTATATAAGTGTAAAAGTTTTTATCTTGCGTGTCTGATTCAAAAATACTGACTGTGTCACTTATCGTGTACTGCAACAAAGACACCATTTACAGATACGAACCCGCCGTTGCCGAAACAAGCACAGGGCAGGAAGGGGGCTGCTCCTCGAGAATATGAAGTACACCAACAATCATATCCTCGAGTTTCTGGAAGAATGGGCGCCGCAAAGCACCAAGCTCGAATATGATAATGTTGGATTACTTGTAGGGGACCATAACCAGCACGTCAGTAAAATACTTGCCTGTCTTGATGTTACGGAGGATGTTGCCGACGAGGCAGCAGCTGCCGGCGCAGATCTTGTCATTGCGCATCATCCCCTTATCTTCAAAAAGCTCTCCCGCATTACCCGGTCTGACATGACCGGTTCGCTGATCTACAAACTGATCCGTAATGATATAAGCCTCATTGCGGCCCATACCAATCTGGATGCCGCTCCCGGTGGTGTTTCCCATGTAATGGCTGAACGACTCGGTCTGCAGGGAGTTCAGTTCCTGAAAGAAGAGATCCCTGCCGGGGATGAGGGAAATGCATCTGTCGGGCAAAACAGGCAGCCTGCAGGCTTTGGTGCCATCGGAAGCTTCCCGGAACCGGTCAGCATTGAAGATTTCCTCTCGCTTGTTTCAGAAAAACTCAATTGCGGGGGAATACGATACAGCGGATCGCCCGAATACATCCGCAAAGTAGCTGTCTGCGGCGGCGCGGGATCATTTCTTGCGGGAGAAGCGCTCAGGCAGCAGGCGGATGCCTTTGTTACATCCGATCTGAAGTACCATGATTTTTTCACCGAAACCGGATCTTTTTTACTTGTGGATGCCGGACACTATGAAACAGAGGTTCCCATTGTCGGGACACTGTGCGACCGGCTGCAGGAACGTTTTCCCGGAATCGGGGTTCTTGAAACAAAGGTCAATACCAACCCCGTAAGCTATTTTTTAAACAATAAGCCCAGTAAACAGCAATAACATACCCTATGGTAGAAGTACTCCAAAATCTGACCAATCTGCAATTCATTGATAACCGCATTGACGAACTCAGGCGATTGCGCGGTGACCTGCCGGAGGAGATCCTGGATATTGAAACAGAGATCACCCGTCTGGAAACCCGCATCAAAAGGGCCAAGGCGGAAATCAAGGATCTTACTGTAGAAAACTCAAATCTTGAACTTGAAATCACGGAAGCGGATTCCCTCGTTGAGAAATACGAAGAGCAGCAGCTTACAGTGCGGAACAATCGTGAGTATGATGCATTGACCAAGGAAATCGAGACACAGAAGAAGATCAAGGAAAATGCACAGTCCCGCCTGGAAGAAATCGCCCTTCAGAAGGAAGAGTTAGAGAATACCGTTGCCGAAAATGAGGTCAAGCTCGAGGAAACGAAGAATCTTCTGAAAGAGAAAAAGGAGAACCTCGACAAACTTATCGAAAGCACCCGGAAAGAAGAGGAAGAGCTCCATAAAAAGCGGGAAGAAGCCGTAGAAAAACTCGATCAAAGATATCTTCGCAGCTATGAGCGGCTCCGCAAAGGCCTCAATAACGGCATGGCCGTTGTGCCCATGGAAAAAGGATCCAGTCTGGGCATGATGCTCCCCCCGCAGGTTCAGGTTGAAGTCAGAAGAAAAAACAAGATCATATTTGACGAGAATTCGGGCCGCATTGTAGTTGACCCGAGTTTTTTCGATGAAGCCCGGAAACAGCTGAACCTGAACTGACGGCCCGGCATCCGAATCCGTTGAGGCTGCAGTCAGTAGAGGGACAGTTGTGCAAGCAGGGATACTTCAGAATATGTTTTGTCCGTTTTTTACTTACGGACAGGATTGCCGGGTAATCGCTCTCGCCTGGTTTTACCGGTGAGAGAGGAAAGTCCGAACACCGACGGACACCGCGCCCCGGGAAATCCGGGGACTTTCACTTTGTGAAAGATGGATAGTGCCACAGAAAACAGACCGCTCCGGATTTGTCCGGAGTAAGGGTGAAAAGGTGAGGTAAGAGCTCACCGCCTGTTCTGGTAACAGAACGGGGCAGGGTAAACCCCGCGGGGTGCAAGGTCAAGCATGGCAGTGTGCCGTCCGTCACAACACTGCCGGGTAGACTGCAAGACCTCATCAGCAATGGTGAGGCCAGACAAATGATTACCGGTCTGCATCCGCCTGCGGCTGCAGATCACAGAATTCGGCTTACAGGCAATCCTGTCGTTCTTTTTTTAATAAGGGTCAGCCCATACGGGCTTTTTTAAGCTCCCTGTCCAGATCCCGCTTGACATCTTTCTCCGCAATGCTGGCCCGCTTGTCATATTTTTTCTTGCCTTTGGCAAGACCGAGCTGAATCTTTGCCAGTCCTCTGGTGAAATAGAGCTTGAGAGGCACCAGGGTTACCCCTTTCTGATTGACCGCCCTGTCGAGTTTGCGTATTTCATCACGTTTCAGCAACAGCTTTCGTTCCCGTCTCGGATCGTGATTGTTGTAGGATCCCTGTTCAAACGGTTTGATATACAGGTCTTTCAGCCATACCTCTCCCGATTTCAGATAGGCAAAGGCATCGCCAAAACTGGCATTTCCATTGCGAAGGGATTTGACTTCGGTCCCGGTAAGTACCAGGCCGGCCTCAAATGAATCCTCTATGGAAAATTCATGCCATGCCTTCCTGTTTTTTATTGACGGGGTGCCTGTTTTCTGTTCCTTTTTTTTTCCGGATGCCACGGGCTGCTTCTGTTTGTTAATTTTGCATTGTGCAGAAAGATACTAAATAATCTGACTTATTCGGCAACGCCCTGCGGGACATCGCGACCCATCTGGTCGTAGATCCCCTCGATAAGCTCAATGTGTGACTGAGCCTGTGAATTGGTTTCGTCAAGCTCAAGGACTCTTCTGTAATGAGCCAGGGCATCGCCCATCCTCTCACCCATGGCCAGGTGGTCGGCTTCATGTGTCAGGTAATTTGCATAAGCAAGATGTGTTTCGATGAGCAGTGTTTCATCTCCGGTTTCATCCGCTTTGGTTCTGGCCAGATCAAGTGCTTCTTCAAATTCGCCTTCTTCTGACAGCTGGTTGACAGCTTGTTCCGTGGATTCGGAATCCGGACTGCAGCCGGCGGCAAAGGCAATGACAATTGCCAGTAACAATGAAAGGATGGTACGCATAGCAGGAAAGTTTTTATTACGATTATTGAGTAAAATAAATAGGGTTTGGACTGATGCACAGCAAAAAGATCGCCATGCAGATCCATCCGAGAGCCTTTCTTTCAGGAGTCAGCGGGACTTCGTACAAGACAGGCGGGTGCTCGATTCCGACAAGGAAAACAATAAAAAAAGCCCAAAAAATCCAGATGGTGAACCCGGAAAATACGGTTGGATCAAAGACAGTCAGCAGGACCAGATTCGCCAGCAGTACCACACTCCAGCTGATGAAAGTCCAGACCAGGTTGCCGCGAAAAGCCCGGTTCAGCAATGTGAGGGCAAGTATTCCCCATAGCACCCAGGCAACCAGCTTTTCCGGGACGTCGTATTCCGATGCAATCATCTGGATCAGTGGCAGGGCGCCAAGACCGGCAAGTGTCATCACCAGGACCAGGAAGCACCGTGCCACAAGCCGGTGCCGGCGGTATCCGATCAGGGTGTAGAGTATGTGGCCGCCGTCAAGCTGTCCGACCGGCAGCAGATTCAGCGCCGTAAAGAACAATCCAAGCCATCCGGCAAACAGGAAGGGATAGTGATACAACTCCCACATCGGCGGCACATCATCAAAAAAAGATGCGATGAGGGAGAAGAGCAGGGTGTTGCCAAGCACCATGACTTCGGCCTCATTTTGGCTGGTGTCAGTCACGGGTTCGTCCGGAAAAGTGCCATGTTCTTCAATGTACTCATTGAGGGTTTCGTGTCCGGCAAAGTTCTGCATGTAATCAGGATCCGGCAGCGTGGAAAAACCGTAAATCAGGATGATGAGTGCAACTATGAACCCGGCAATGGGACCGCTTGCCCCGACATCAAACATGTGGATCGAGTTCTGAATGCGGCTGCGAATCCGGATGACCGCTCCGAGGGTGCCGATAGGTGATATCGGGAACGGGATGAAATAGGGAAGCGAGGCATCAATGCGATGTCTGACCGCAGCAAAGTAATGTCCGAATTCGTGCACACCAAGAAAGGCAAGCAGAAGGGTGGCAAAGAGAACGCCTTCCCAGATAACAACCTCCGTAATGTATAAAGCCAGCCCTTCGCCGGAAAAAAGGATGAATTCATCAGGCAGACCGGACGTATGTCCGACAAACAGGGCACCGGTAAACGATGCTGAAAGGAATGTCAGGACGAACAGAAGTGAATGACGAAATATGATCCGGGCAGTCAGAGGGTTCATTTTAAAATGCCTTATGGCGGATTATGGGCAGAGTCATGCAGCGGGCCCCGCCGCGACCGCGGCAAAGTTCGTTGCCCTGGAAAGTAATGGCGAGTTTTTCATCCGGCCCGGGACGGAAGGGTTTGTCGCGCCATTCCTCGGTGAACTCCCTCTGGTTAAGGATGCGGTAACCATGTTTTTTCATCATTTTGAACGTTTCGGTATTTCGCTCGTATCCGACAATAACCCCGGGTGCAAGTGCAAAGACATTGGCGCCGTCGGTCCATTGCTCGCGGTATTGATTGGTCAGGTTTTCTCCACCGCATTTTATAAAGGTCACCGGGTGCCCGAAAAGTTCTTCAAGCGTTTTTTGCAGGGTCTCCCTTCGTTCTACTACAATACGGTCGCCGACGCGGCTGAAAACCGATATGTTGTTGCGCCGCTCGGTTATTGCCGGGGGGAAGACAATGCATTCATCCTGACGTGCGAAGGTGAAAA
The DNA here is from genome assembly GCF_017921895.1 of Natronogracilivirga saccharolytica. Classification (NCBI taxonomy): domain Bacteria; kingdom Pseudomonadati; phylum Balneolota; class Balneolia; order Balneolales; family Cyclonatronaceae; genus Natronogracilivirga; species Natronogracilivirga saccharolytica. The sequence goes on along the minus strand of NZ_JAFIDN010000006.1, from coordinate 155,738 downwards.
TGGTGTCCAGGTGCATGGATGAGCGCTGCTTCGGCATATCCACCGCCACTACATGCCGGACACTGTCCCGGAGCAGTTTTTCCGTGATGCTCAGCAGGCCGCTGAACGTAGTACGTTCGCTTATGCCCACCAGTACCACCTCTTCAGAAGCAACAAGGATGTCCCCGCCTTCCACACTGTCCTGCTTCCCGATGTGTATGATGTTTTTCTTCAGCGAGTCAAAAAGGGGATGGAACCGGGCGATGGTTTCCATCAGCAGGAATTCCCGGACCCGCGCCGGTTTGGCGGCACGTGAAAGAATAATACGGTCATTGACGACGGAAGCCAGATCCCTGGTAAACAGCATGTTTGGTGCCGGATCGAGCGTGAGCTTCGGCAGGCTGGCGGTCATGCCGGTGACAATCAGCTCCAGCAGGCCGGCAGCGTCAAGGTCAAGCAGCTCAGAGCGCAGCGGATGGATGTTCGAACCGGGGAGGGAGCGGATAAGCTCATCAATGAAGAATATCCGCGCACGTTCAATTGCGAGTGTTTCAATTGCGAGGTCACAGATCTCAAATACATTTTTTCTGTCGGGAACGGCGGCTCTGAAAATCTCGATCATTTCGAGATGCTCCTGCCGGGCATCCGCCTCGAATATGATGTCATCGAAAAGAAGTTGTTCTCGCAACTCCGGATTTACAAGCGAGACCTCTTTCCCGGGAGTATGAACAATCACTGCGCTGAGCGGCCCTGTTTCGGAATAGACATGCAGCTTCATGAAAATATGTAATTGTGGGGGACGATGCGGTTTTAGGTATGGATGTAACTGTATTGCGTTTTTCCGGTTCCGGCGGTTTGAACCAGACCCCTGCTGCACATTATCAATGCTCATAAAGTGAATGACACAGCAGAAGTCAAAGGTAAAGGGTGTATGATAAAGCTCAAAATCAATTTAAACGATTCTGATTGCAGATATGTTACCTCGATACGAACCATAAATCAGTCCCAGTGGCGCGAAAGTGATTACCGCAAAGACATCAACCAGGGAAATTACCAGGAACGAGCTGAGAGCTATTGTTGCTCTCATGGATGATCCCGATACGTTTGTACAGTCCAGGGTCAATGAGCAGCTGTCACTGCTCGGAGAACAGGATGTGCCGTTGCTCGATGAGATCAGAGAAGAAATCAGCGACACTTCCCTCAGGAACCGGCTTTCCGGGTTGATCCACAAGCTCACATTCCCGTCGTTTGAGCAGGAGTTTGCCGAACTGATGGATCTCGGACTCGATTCTCCGGGGTCCCTGGAACGCATCCAGCTGATGCTTTGCCGTCTGGACAATCCCACGCTGCGGACCGATCTGTACAAACGCCAGCTGGACAGGATGGCTGCCCGCCTTGAGCCTTCGCTCGGTGCCGGTCTTACCTCCGGCGAGAAGCTCGAGACGTTTATCTCCTTTTTCTTCAAAAACGAATACTTCAAGGGCGATACCGAAGATTACACGAGTCCGGACAACTCTTACCTTCACAAAGTGCTTCAGCGGAGGAAGGGTATCCCGCTGTCGCTTAGTATGGTGATGCTGTTTGTAGCCTCCCGGCTTGATATGCCGCTGTACGGCGTCAACATGCCGATTCATTTTCTCATTAAATATGAAACCGAAAGCACTTCCACATTTATAGATCCTTATAATGGCGGCCGGATTGTCAGTCTGGATCAGTGCTCCTATTTTTTGAGGAAAAGCGGGATTGTTCCGAAGTCAGTCCATTTTGAGAGGGCACTGGAAACCGATATGCTGGCCAGAACCATACGAAATCTGAAAATCAGCTACGAAAAGCGAGGCTGCACACAAAGGGTGAGAGAGCTTGAGCGTCTGCTTGAATACGTTGTTGCCTGCTGAGACGGCCGGGTCCTGAGGTTCGGTGCAGACTTGCGGTCAGGGCCGGATGTACGGATTGAAGGTCCTGGCAAGTGACATGAACTTCTCAGACTGTTCCCTGTTTCCGCTTTTTCTGTGGATCTCCGCAGCCGACAGCAGGATCTCAGGATGAGTAGGAAGTTCCTCCATCAGGTTTTCCAGCAGTTTTGCAGCCTTTCCGTAATCTTTTTCACCGATTGCAATTTTCAGCTGGTAGATGGCCAGATCAGAGGGCATCTCATGATCACCGATTTTGTCCAGATAGAGCTTGCATCGTGAATAGATCGTCCGGTCAAAGTAGAACACGATCAGGTCATGATAAAGCTGCATATCCGGCGGATAAGAATTCAGCTGCTGTTCAAGCCGGCGCAGGATTTCACGCTGGTTTGCCGCCATCATCACCCTGATCATCGCTTTCAGTTCGCCGGACGGGAAATCCGAATTGTAAACTCTTGTTTTCTGTTCGCTGGTGAACAGTTTCCAGAAGTAGTCGAGAAGATGCTTTTCGGGATAGAAGGGGTTGATCAGTTCACCGATGATAATGAACTGGCGGATGGAGTCGTCAACGGTATTTTCTGCGGGGAACTGCGGCTCCAGGCTCCATTCGCTTTGAAACAATGCGGCGTTCTTCCAGTAAGCCTTGCCGCGCATATTCAGCCCGAGATCACTGGTTGTCTGCCCGTACAAGTGAGTAACCGTTTCACGATTGTCAATGACAATGCGGTATCCCTTTTTTTGCAGCCGGAAACAGAAATCCGCATCATCAAAGTAAGCCAGCCCGTAATCTTTGCTCATTGTGAGTCCGGGTTCATTACGGAAGGCCATCATGTATCCGTCGACAAGATCCACTTCTGTAAACGGACTGTCAGAATCGGTTTCAGGATTTTGCCGGGTGTCATCACCGATACCGTTCAGGTGCTGAAGGGGACTCCATGTGCGATCGGCTTTTGGTGCTACCAGTCCGATGTCCTGATTTTCATCAAGCACCCGTGCCAGCCTCGCAGGTACAGGTCCGCGCAGAATAACATCATTGTGCATGACCACAACAATTCCATCCCCGGCTTTTGCAAGTCCCTGGTTGACAGCTGCGGCAAATCCGAGATTTCGTTCGTTGCTCAGAACGGTGACGGGACGATTTTCACGGATAAGTGAGTCCAGGTACTCGTCGGTATCGTCAACGGATCCGTTATCGATGACAATAATCTTTGTCTGCCCGGAGGCGGTGTACCGGAATACGGAGGTCAGACAGTCTTCAAGCACCTGCCGCCTGATGGTTGAGGTGGGGATAATGATGGTTAAAGGTAGCTGATTGCTGATTTCCTTGCGATAGTTCACCCTGACAGAGGTGCCGGCAGCAGTGTGGTGTTGTCCGGTTGTTTCATCTTCCCGCGCATCACCTTGTCGTCTGAAGGCAGTGTCTTCCTGGGTGGAGTCGGTCAGCTCAGCTGATTCCGTTGAATCTGAAATATCGTCCGCTGATTCAGGAGCCTCCGGAATCTTTTCAGTTTCTTCTGCAGGATCGGCTTGTACTGATGTTTTTTCAGTTTCGCTTGCCGGTTCAGCAGATTCCGGAGTCTGTCCGGTTTCTTCAGAATAATCCTGACCGGATTCTGCCGGTTCCTTCTGCGAGGAATCCTGTAGTTCCGGAATGGCTTCCTGCTCATCGGGGACCTCTTCCGATGAATCACGGGACTGGATTGAGTGTTTCTCCTCAGCGGCTTCAACATAACGCCGCATTTTTTCAAGGATAGAGATCTTGAATGAACGCGACCTTTTGTGACCGGGATCGCTGGCCAGAATGCGGTTTAGCAGATCGAGGGCCGACACACTGTCACCGGTTTTGAACAGGGATTGAGCCTGGCTGTATAAAATTTCAGAGCTTTCTGCGTCCTGCTCACTATCCGTATGGCCGAAACTCCGAAGCATCCGGAAGGCTTTTTCCTGACTGGAAAACGACAGTTCCGGATCGCGCAGCAGCGAATAAACGCATTCTTTCCGGGTGCGGTCATCCATGGCAAGATGGTCGCTGCTTCCGTCGGCAAATGGTTTAACGGAAATAATGTCATGCCTTGAATGCAGCCGCATTGCCCATTCCGAAGCATGCCTTGAGGACCAGTGCGGGTCGGCAAACTGCTGAGCGGGCGGGATTTTTTCGATATCAAAAAGGTAGTTCCGGTCGAAGGGAATACGATCATTCTTGAGCATTTGAAGCCAGTCAATGGCAGACCCGGGCAAGGGTTCTTCTGTGGCCACTGCAAGGGGACTCTCTGAGGATCTGAGTTCCCCGGCTGCTGCTGCAAGCAGCTCCTGATCCACGGTGTGCAGACTTTCAGGGATCCAGATAATCCGTCCGCGAATGTGCTCAAGTGCCATATTCAGGCAGTTGCCGCGGCCACGCGGAGAGTCCAGTTCAAAAAAATAGGTCTGTTCGTTCTGATAAGACTCCATGAGTGACCGCAGTTTTTCCGTACTGCCGTCAGTGGAGGCATCATCAATAATAATAAACTCGCAAGGGACTTCCTTAATGGAAAAAAGAGCTTTGACAGTAGGCGTGATCGACTCCTTGCGGTTCCGAAAAACGCAGATGACAGATATTTGTGGTTCAGGTGTATACACGAGAATAGTTTGGCCCGGTTGATGGTCACGATCCCCAATACAATAAAAGTATTATTACCCGTGATACGTAATTATCAAGAATAAATCAACTGCCAGAGTCTGTTTTGTCATTGCCGCCAGCGTCTTTTCCGGACGGATCATGTTCTATCACCGTATCAAAACCGCGTTTGCTCAGATCCCAGTAGAGGAATCCGATGGCGCCCAATCCAAATATAGCACAGATCAGGAAGTATCCGTAGTTTCCGAACAGGAAGTGTCCGAACCCGAACAGAACCATGTAGACCAGAACGACACCGGCAACCCAGTTGCCCAGAAGCGGCCAGAGCGACCCGTCAGAAGAAATGTCCGGATTTTCAGCTTCAAGCGGCTTCCATCCCGGTCCGCCCGGCCGGACACGACGGTAAAAATGAGTGAGCTTTTTGTGTTCGGTAGGCTTTGTCAGATACGTGACCAGAAGCCAGACAACGGTGGTAATTGCCACTACGTAGTAAAGATTCAGCGGGAACGGATCGGTCAGGCCGGGTACGGGCACACCGAAAAGAACCAGTATCACCAGGAAAATGGGTGTAAGCGATGCGGCCAGCTCGCTCCATGCGTTGATCCGCCACCAGTACCACCGCAGAATTAGCACCAGTCCAAGTCCGCCGGATGCTGTCAGCACCAGCCCCCATGCCTGTTTGATGGTGTCGAGCTGTGTGGTGACGATAAAAGCGGTAACGGCAAGCAGGAAAGTCACGATACGGGATACAGCGACATAATATTTTTCAGTGCCGTCCGACTTGATAAACCGCCGCCAGAAGTCATTTACCAGGTAGGATGTCCCCCAGTTCAGATGAGCAGCAAAGGTACTGGTGAAGGCAGCCAGGAAAGCTGCAAACAGCAGCCCGAGCAGGCCGGGCGGCAGTACATCCCGCATCACCAGCACGAAGCCTTCCCGTGAATCGGAGAGGTCCGGATAGAGCACCAGTGATACAAGGGCGACTATAATCCAGGGCCACGGCCGGAGGCAGTAGTGAGCGATGTTGAACCAAAGTGTGGCAAAGAGCGAGTGTTTTTCATCTTTTGCACTCATGATGCGCTGGGCGATGTAGCCGCCGCCGCCGGGCTCAGATCCGGGGTACCAGCTGGACCACCACTGGACACCGAAGTAGGCGGCAAAGGCGCCGACGCTGAGTGTCAGTACGGCGACCCCCTCGGCAGTCTGGCCGACGGTGGGAAGGAAGCTGAAGGTTTCATCCGGAAGCTGCTCCTGCAGGCCGGAAATACCGCCGATTTCCGGAATGTTGACGGCATAAAAGGCGAGGACAATGGTCCCGCCGAGTGCGATGACAAACTGGAAGATATCCGTCACGGCAACTCCCCAAAGCCCGGAGATGAGCGAGTAAACGGCAACGAAAATGATCAGGCAGCCGACCAGTGCCAGCGGGGCGCTCACGGTGACACCCAGAAACGAGAAGTATTCATGTCCGAAGAAGGTCATGCCCGGAAACAGGACATTGAATATGGATTCCATAGCGAGGCTGACCCATCCCAGAATGATGACGTTCATCAGAAGGCCGAAGTATATAGCCTTGAGTCCGCGCAGCCATGCTGCCTCAGGCCCGCTGTAGCGAAGTTCAATAAACTCGACATCGGTCAGGACGCCGCTTCGTCTCCACAGTCGGGCAAAAAAGAAAACGGTCAGCATGCCACCCATCAGGAAGTTCCACCAAAGCCAGTTTCCGGCAATTCCGTTTTCGGCCACCATCTCCGTGACAGCCAGCGGCGTGTCGGCGGCGAACGTGGTAGCAACCATGCTTGTTCCGATAATCCACCAGGGCATGTTGCGTCCGGAAAGGAAGAATTCAGTGGTATTCCGACCGGCACGGGAATAGAAATAAAGTGCTATGCCAAGTGAAAGTACGAAATAGGATGCCACCAGCATCCAGTCCAGTGTTGTCAAGGTCGAAACCATGCCCTGTGCGTCCACGTCACTATACCTCACATTTTTATTAATAGTTATCAGATAACCGCAAAGCGATCGCAATACTTTTGATCAGCGGCCTGATGTGGTTCCATGTACGTCCCTGTAATGGAACATGCTGTTTCTATAAATGCAGAGTTGAATATGGCAGAAACGGGAACCAATTTCAATGTAAAAAATTGCGGGATGGCGGATATGGGATACCGGATGCCGGTTCCGGCGGCTGAAACCGGTTAGGCGTTACGGTAAGCGGGAGAATAATTCCAATTTTTCGTATATTGCCCAGTTGTCAAAAATTGATTATTACATATGCCTGAAGTCCAGACCAAAGTGAAAGAAAACGGAATTGCCGGGGAAGTCGCGTCGCGCAGAACGTTTGCCATCATTTCCCATCCCGATGCGGGTAAGACCACATTGACAGAAAAGCTGCTTCTCTATGGCGGCGCCATCCATGAGGCCGGATCCATCAAGCAGCGAAAAGCCGCCAGGCACGCTGCCTCCGACTGGATGGCCATCGAACAGGAGCGTGGCATCTCCGTAACCTCCTCGGTGCTGAGGTTTGAAAAAGACGGTATCAGGTATAACCTGCTGGACACCCCCGGTCACAAAGACTTTTCCGAAGATACATTCCGAACACTTATTGCTGCGGATTGTGCGCTTATGGTGATAGATGTTGCCAAGGGTGTCGAAGAGCAGACTGAAAAGCTGTTTGAAGTATGCCGGCTGAGAAAAATTCCGGTGATCACGTTTGTCAACAAGTGCGACCGTCCGGGTATGGAGCCGCTGGAGGTGCTGAGCAATATTGAAGAAAAGCTGGGGGTGACTGCCATACCCGCAAGCTGGCCGATTGGCTACGGCGCCGATTTCCAGGGCGTCTATGATCTCATCGGCAAAGAACTGAACCTTTACAAAAAGAACAAGCATGGCGCACTGAAAGCCGATGCTGAGCTTCTGCCTCTGGAACAGGGACTGGAAGAAAGCACCCTGGGCCAGGCAGCGAGAGAAGCGTACTTCGAAGAGCTTGAGCTCATCGGCGATGAGTTTGATGCCATGGATCGCGGCCAGTTTCAGAACGGCGAGGCCTCTCCGGTTTTCTTCGGTTCGGCGCTCAACAATTTCGGACTGGATCTGTTTTTGAATTATTTCCGGGAGCTTGCCCCTGCGCCCAAACCCTACGAAAACGACAAAGGTGAGCTGCACAATCTGGAAAAGGATTTCTCCGGTTTCGTTTTCAAGCTCCAGGCAAACATGAATCCGGAGCACCGCGATTGTACCGCATTTGTCCGGGTTACTTCGGGCATGTTTAAACGCGGAATGGAGGTGAAGCTGGCAGATAACGGCCGGAAGCTGAGGATGGCCACTCCGCACAGCCTTATGGGAGAGGAGCGTAAGCTGCTGGACACGGCCTATCCCGGTGATATTGTGGCACTCTTCAATCCGGGTGATTTCCGGATCGGCAGTACCTTGTATTATGGTGAGCCGGTAAATTTTGACGTGATTCCGCTTTTTTCTCCGGAACATTTCCGCAAGGCTACCTCCAAAGACCCGTTCAAAAGAAAACAGTTGCGGGAAGGACTCAAACAGCTCTCAGAAGAAGGTGTGGTCAATGTTTTTGAAGTGCCCGGCGGCGTTGGCAATGAGTTGCTGCTCGGTACAGTCGGTGCGCTGCAGTTTGAGGTTGTCGAACATCGCATGAAAACAGAGTACAAGGCAGAAATAAACCTGACGCCTACGACATATATTGCCGCACGCTGGCTGCCGGATGATGAGAAGGTGATAGCCAAACTTAAAGCCGCTTATTCAACCAATGTGACATTTGACATTGAAGGGCATCCGATTGTGCTTTTTGAAAGCATGTATGCGCTCAATACGGCCGTTGAGGCTGTCGGGGAGGAAAACCTGCTCAGGTTCAAAAAATAGCCTTCCGGTTTGTACCATTTTTTGCCATGGATGTAAGGGCTGCGGGGTTTGTTTGTCTGACAGTCACGAACAGGTAGAACACCGTGTTCTGATCAACAGACAACCCTAAACAAACCCAATAAGTGCAATGTGGCAAAGACAGTTTTTTTTCTGGATGGAGGAGTTGCAGATTACTGCAGGGGAGCGGCGGGTGATCCTTTTACTCATATCAGCCAATCTGATAATAAGCGGGTTTACATATGTCATGCCATCCCGGACTGTCTATGATATGAGTTATTATGAACCCGTAATTGCTGAGTTCAAGCGCCTGTCAGGGATAGAAGAGCGGGAGCGGCAACTTGTCCTGGCGCAATATTTTCCACTTCGCAACAGGCAAGTGTTTGAAAAAGCTGTGCAGCAGTCGGGAGCGGTCGTTCCGTCCGAACCTGTTGTTACAATAAACCCGGAATTTCAGCGTCTTCAGAATGAAGAACTTGCGTCAGCGAATTTCTCTCACCGCAATGCAACTTCAGATGATGGAATAAAGGAGGAGTTGGATTCGGAGGGTTCCGCCGGTTATGACCGTGATGATGCCGGTGATCAGACGGAACCGGTGAATATTCAAAGTGCTGAAGCAGATGAGTTGACGCGCCTTCCGGGAATCGGTCCGGTCACTGCGGAGCGTATAGTTTCATATCGCAATAAAAACGGACACTTTTCCGGGCCGGATGATTTATTGAACGTCTCGGGCATTGGCCCCGTTACATTAGAAAATATTCGGGAGTACATAGTTTTTGATATAAAGGAAAAACCAGATTAAACCACAGCAAACGGACAGTTAATGAGTATTTCGATTCTTTGGGTTGATGATGAGATTGACCAGCTCAAACCGCACATGATATTTCTTGAGAACAAGGGCTTCAATGTGACACCCGTCACAAACGGCGAAGACGCTCTTGCACTGATTGAAAAGCAGGATTATGATATCATCTTTCTGGATGAGCAGATGCCGGGAATGGACGGGCTGGCCACATTGAATGAGATCAAAACGCTGAAATCGGGAATACCCGTTGTCATGATCACCAAGAGCGAAGAAGAGGAGATCATGGAAGATGCCATCGGGGGGAAGATTTCCGATTATCTCATAAAGCCTGTCAATCCCAATCAGATTCTGCTGACTGTCAAGCGGATTCTGGACCGCCGACGCATCAGGGATGAGAAGTCCGCCCAGACCTATTTGCGCAGTTTCAATGAAATCACGATGATGATAAACGAGCAGCCGGACTGGGACGAGTGGATCACAATCTACAAGCGGCTGACGAACTGGCATATGGAGCTTCAGGGTTCGGAAGAAGGGTTGCAGCAGGTCCTGCAGGATCAGTTCGAAACCGCCAATCTGGAGTTCGGAAAGTTTATCGAAAACGAATACTATGACTGGCTGAGGGCCAGCAGGGAGGACAGACCGATGCTGTCTCCGGACCTGGTCAGCGAGGTGGTGATGCCGAAAATGGATGAAGGAAAAAGTACCTTTTTGTTTTTGATCGACTGCATGCGATATGATCAGTGGCTGGTTTTTGAGAAGATGCTGCGTCCTTATTATCAGATAACCACCGACTTTTACTACTCCATTTTGCCTACGGCAACACCGTATTCGAGAAATGCCATTTTTGCAGGCTTGTATCCCTCTCAGATTGAGAAGCACTATCCGAAGCTGTGGACACACGGAGATGAAAATGAGACGTCACTGAATCAGCATGAGGAAGAGTTGCTTGCGGCACAGTTTGAAAGAAAGAAAACGGGTATCAGGCCCAAATACGAAAAAATACTCCAGACTGCCGAAGGAAAGAAGATCTCGGACAAGATTTTGAATTACACGCAGTCTCAGTTCAGTGCGTTTGTGATCAACTTTGTGGACACGCTTGTCCATTCCAGGTCTGACTCTCAGGTGCTCAAGGAGATTGCGCCGGATGTTACGGCTTTCCGGGAGCTGACCCAGACCTGGTTTGCCCATTCATCGCTGTTCCAGATGCTCAAGAAGTTATCGGAGCAGGATGTCAACATCATCATTACCACAGATCATGGATCCATTCGTGCCATGCGGGATACCAAAGTGCTTGGTGATCGCGACACATCCACCAGTCTCAGGTACAAGTTCGGCAGACACCTTAAATGTGATGATGATGCGGCCATCCATATCACCCGGCCGGGAGACTATTTCCTGCCCAGGGCAAACATGAATACCAATTACATCATTGCCAAAGAAGATTACTATTTTGTGTATCCGACCAACTACAACAAATTTCAAAACAAGTACCGGGATACATTTCAGCATGGAGGAGCCTCCATGGAAGAGATGATCCTGCCATTGGTTCATCTGACCCCGAAATCATAATAATCCAGTTTATCACAGCACTGCTGTCTTGCAGTGATTACTCTTATTCAGGATGACGTCACCCAGCAACAAGAGAATTACCGGAGCCAGTAATTCGGCTAATCCCGAACCTGAAAACCCACAGTTCCATACACGTTCTGTATCAGAAGAGCAGACCATTGAGGCAGGCAAATTATTCGCCGCACAGCTGCAGAGAGGAGACATCGTTCTGCTTTCAGGTGATCTCGGTGCCGGGAAAACACACTTCGCTAAAGGCATAGCTGAGTTTTTTGATATTCCGCACGCCGAGGTGCAGTCTCCTACGTTTACTCTGATCCACGAATATCAGGGGCGGATCCCGGTCTATCATCTCGACTGCTATCGACTGAATCATCCTGATGAAGCTCTCGAATTCGGACTTGATGAATATTTGTACGGTAACGGGATTACTCTTATAGAGTGGCCGGAAAAGATCGCCGGCTTGCTGCCGGACGGCCTCTGGCAGGTCAGCATAACCCACGTCAGTGAACAAATCAGAGAAATTTCAATTCATCGTCAGGACTGAATTTTGTATTTTTGCATTTTTCAGATAAAGCATGGAAACTAAACGGCTGCCATATCGCATCGACCGGTTGCCGGTCATTCTGCCCTTTCACAGAAGGGCAATGAATGACCTGAACACCGGAGATCTTGTCTATTACGGACCATGTCCCGAATTTTACGGGATCGGGGAGATTCTGAAAGTGGTAGACCGTTTCTGTATTGTCGATTTTCGCGGTACGGGGGAGTACGGCATCCATAAAGATGCTTTTGAAACAAAATACCTGATTCCGATTCATAAGCTGAATCTGTCCCACCTTTTGAAAAACGTTTAGCTAAGAAGTTCTGACTTTCCGGAACACAGGGAGGTCCGGTTCCTGAAAAAGGCATACCTGCAGAATGTACATATAGCATATACATGATCAGGTTCATGAACAGCTTGATCGGAGGCTAATCGGAGCCAGATCGCAGTTGTGTTATTCTGCCGTTTGCTGACGTCCGAAATACCAAAGTGCCGCTGCGCTAATCAAACCGGGGTAAAAGGGCTCCAGTCCAAGAAAGGCATAACTGTACAGGTCGTCAGCAGTGAGTGTGCCAAGCATCATCCAGGCCGAAGAAACCAGCACCGGAATAATCAGTGAAAGAGTCGCCTTGTCCCTTTGCAGTCTGAAAACAGGAAGATAAATACCCAGAACCGGAAACAGCAATCCCGGTATCAGAACAGAACCGATTACATACCATAACGTTACCACACTCGGGTAGATGACAATCAGAATGATGCCAAGTATGGCAGACAGAAGCATACCGCATCGGGTAAGCAAAATACTTTTCTCCGGTTTCCAGAGTTTCGCGGCCAGGTCCCTTCCTATTGTCTGACCGGAAATAAGAAGAAAGCTGTCAAGGGTCGACATAATTGTGGCCAGAAGCGTCAGGAAGAAGATTCCGGACAACCCGGCGGGCAGCAGATAAGCTCCCAGTTCGGGATATACAAGTACCGGGTTGTCAATTTCACCAAGGATAACAAATCCGTACAGGCCGCCAAGGACAGTCAGAATATCAAACAAAAACCAGAAGCCTACAGAGAGAAAAATTCCTTTCCGGGCAGTAGCCGGGGTTTTTGCAGCTGCGGCGCGCTGATGAAACGAAGGGTCGACAAAGGTCCAGAGAGCTATAAAAAACCAGACCAGCAGGTACTGAATATTATGTCCGCCAAGGGGATCCTGATGTGTTTCCGACAGCTGACTCCAGATATCCCGGGGCGGGCCTGCACTTTGGATGGCAAGGGCAATCAGAACGATGAATCCGATGAACATCAGGGCAAACTGCAGAATATCGGTTCGGATGACGGCCCGGAATCCGGAAATGCTGACATAAAGTACCGAAAACAGGGCTGTCAGGGATGCGAAAATCAGCAGATGAGCATCAGAGCCGGTCACAAAACGGAAAAGCATCCCCAGCATAAGAATATAAGGGGCCGGGCTGACCAGCAGAAAAATCAGAACCGCAGAGACATTGCCGGTTTTGGATTTATAGGTTTTGGCAAGGGCTTCGGGAATGGTGAGTGCTTTGTTTTCGCGTATTTTTCCCGCCAGAAAAACGGCAAACAGAAGTGCAAATACATAATAAGGCAGTCCAAACAATACCCATTGTGAAATCCCGAACTGATAGCTGTATTCGCCGACACCCAGTATTCCCCCATACCAGGTTGAAACAAGCGTTGCTACAAATGCCGGCAGAGAAATGGTGCGGCCTGAAAGCAGAAAACTTTGTTCTGTTTCGGTTGAACCCCGCCTGAAAAATCCAAGAGCCAGCAGGCCGGTGAAGTACGCGGCGATAATAATGAAGTCGATGCCGTGCACGGGATCAGGAATCTTTTTTAGTCTTTACCAGATGTTCGCCGGTGGCAGTCATAAACAGCAGCGCGCCTGTCTGATAGGTTATGGTAACACTTCCGTCAATCACGACATTTGATGAACCGTCCCGGTACCCGTTCCGGAGTGTTTCATTATTCAGAGGATAACGCAGTCCGGAAGTTTTGATTCCCTTTACTTTTCCTGACATCGGGAAAAGTGAAACAAGGTTTCCGGGCGGCAGTTCTATTGAAAAACTTTTGGGCACAATGCGCATGTACAGCTGGTCATCCCAGAAAGCCAGGTGTTCGAACCGGGGTGAAAACTGCTGCAAGACCGACAGGTTCTTCAGAGTCTGGTCGGTTCGCAGACCGGTGGCTCCGATGACATCAACCCGCGTGGCGCCGTGAGTGAGGGCGTAATCCAGAGCCTTTTCAAGATCGTTGGTTTCCTGATCGGGGTTGTGAATAATCTCGCAGGTCAGCTTCCCGGTTTCCGGAAAGCTGTCCAGGTCACCGACTATTGCGTCGGGCCGGTATCCGTAGGCAAGCGCGGTATGGCCCCCGCCATCGGCGCCGATCATGGAATCACAATACTGATGAAGCATGGTAAAAAGTCCGCGTGATGGTCTTTCACCATTGGCCACTACAAGAAATTGCATAAAGCCGGTAAAACGATTTTTATAAATTTTGAATTATTTCGGGAAAGCGTGATTATATGAAGATGCAGTAATCAGAACAAAATAAACAACATGTATAAAACATTTGCCCAAACTCTGGCATCCCTCAAAAAGCCCGGCCTGATAACGCACATCAGTCCGGACGGTGATGCGATTGGTTCCCAGCTGGCTCTTTATTTCTGGTTCAGGAAACAGGGGATTGAGGCCCGGATGTTCAATGATGACCCTGTGCCGGACAATCTGACGTGGCTGACACATCAGGAAAAAATCACGGTCCCGGAAAAAGAAAAACTTGACGAATGCGATGCCTTCGTATTTATTGACGGCAATCACCCGTCGAGATTCGGGAACATGTCAGACTATTTTGAGAAAACCGATAAGCCAATTTACCTGATAGACCACCATCTGGATCCTCCGGAGAACTTTTTTGCCGGTCACTGCTGGAATCCGGAAGCCAGTTCCACCGCCTATCTTGTATTCAAGCTGTTTACTGCCGTTGACCGCAGTTTAATCAACAAGGAAGTTGCCGAGGCGCTCTACACCGGAATCGTGACCGATACCGGGTCATTCCGGTTTGATTCTGTAACAGCCGAGACCCATTCTGCCATAAGTGAAATTATCTCACTCGGCAAGATTAAGCCGAGTGATGTATATGAACAGATCTACGATAGTAAATCCCTTTCACAGTATCATTTGCTGGGACTTACGCTGAACAATATATCACTGTACTGCAACGACAGGCTGGCCGTAACTTATGTCACAGAAAAGATGCTCCGGGATACCGGATGCAGTCAGGATGATATTGAGGGGTTTGTCAATTACGCCCTTAGCATAAATGGGGTATGGGTATCCTTATTGCTGTATGAGAGAGAGGATCGGTATAAAATCAGCTTTCGCGGAAAATCCAGAATAGATCTGAACAAGGTGGCGCGTGATTTTCAGGGCGGGGGTCATTTTAATGCTGCCGGGGGATGGCATGGCGGACCATTGGACAAGTCCATTGATGATCTGATAGATTATTTTTCTCCGCTGATCCGTGACAAGGAAAACCCTGAAAACTGAGACAGTGCGGTAAAACTGAGACAGTGCGGTAAAACTGAGACAGTGCGGTAAAACTGAGACAGTGCGGTTATTTCCGGGACCTTGCCAGATAGTCGGCCACTTTTTCATGATGCTGGTTTGTGCCCCAGAAACGGGCAAATTGATCCAGCTCTCTTTTCAGGGACTCATCCCGCGGTGCATCAAGGGCGTATTTACTACCCTTTTTGAGCTCCTCGATCAGATCGGGTTCAACACGTGACAACTCCAGCGCCCACTCCCAGGTATTTCGCCGCAGCTCAGATGTGATGGACAGTTTATTTATCAATCCGGTTTGAAGTGCATCATCAGAACTGATAGTCTGATTGCTTCCCAGCCATTCAAGAGCCCTGGATCGTCCTACCCGCTCCACCAGCCGGGTGACACCGCCCCATCCCGGAGGTATGCCCAGACGGGACTGCGTAAAGGCAAAAGTCGCGGTTTTGCTGGCAATGGCAAAATCAAAAGCGAGCAGCAGTTCACATCCGCCCCCGTAAACTTCTCCATTCACACAGGCCAGAGTCCAGAACCGGTTGTTTTCCAGCCTTTCCAGTATGGAAGCCATGCGGCTTGCCATCTCACGTCCCTCTTCTTCTGTTTTCAGGGATGAAAACGCCTTGATATTGCCACCAGAAACAAAATAATCCTGCCCGGCACCGCTGAAAACAAGAACGCGGATATGGTTGTTCTTTTCCATTTCATCGAGGAGCTTCTCAAGCATGTCCATAACCTCGAAATCAATGGAGTTGTTGGAGTCGGGGCGGTTGATCTCAGCCCAGTATATATGTTTTTTTTTCTTTACTTCTACGACAGCCACGGGCGGTAGTTGTTAGCGGTTATGATTGACGTTTCGATCCGGGCCGGACCTCCTCGCTGATCCAGTCCAGATATCCCTGATAGCCTGAAGCAATGGGCATACCAATAATGCACGGGCATTCATAACTGTGAAGATCCAGTACTCTTTGTTCAAGTTTCGGGAATGCTTCTGCAGTTGTTTTTGCGATCAGTACAACCTCGTCTTCACTCTGCACCCCGCCATCCCACCAGAACAGGGCGCTCATGGTATCAATAATGTTGGTGCATGCGACAAGCCGTTCGCTGATCAGTGCGTCACTTATGGTCTCTGCTTCCTTTCTGTCTGATGCTGTGATGTAGACAAAGAGATAATTCATGTGTTTTTCCTTGGTGAAAGATTCCGCAGGTTTTATGAACAGGCAAAACAGAAAGAAGAAAATGCTGATGAAAAAATAATGATTCAGCCAGTAACACAAAACACGACAAATCACAAAATCTGCAACCCTCCCCATTCGTTGATAAATGGCGTTCTTTTAAGTATATTAACAGGCTAATTTCGATACAGGTACTGGCAGAACAGGCCGTCAGTAATCAGCAGGCAGGACGGGCCGGAAAAGTGATGCGAGAGTGGTGAAATTGGTAGACACGCTAGATTTAGGATCTAGTGCCGAAAGGCGTGGGGGTTCGAGTCCCCCCTCTCGTACTTGGCGGAACCCTTCCGGGTGCGGAAACTGTTAACTGGCAGATACATAACGACATTCTTTTTTAATACGTGAACCCTAATTTCTTATATAAGTGAATATATCCGTAGAAGACAAAAGCAAGGTTGATAAAGTTATTACGATCACAGCCACCGAGGAAGATCTGAAACCGAGATTTGAAAAGGCGTTTCGGGAGTACCGGAAGAAGATCAATATGCCCGGTTTTCGCCCCGGTCAGGTACCCGTTTCAATTGTTAAAAAAAGGTTCGGCAAAGAGATTGAATCCGAAGAAATCAACAATTATGTCCAGGAAGTATTCCGTGATGAAATTGTACCCAAATATGAGCCGGTTGGTGAGCCGCGCTTTGAGGATATGAGCTGGGAGAACGGGCAGCTGGAAGTAAAGATCGGGATTGGTGTCAAACCTGATTTTGAAATGACCGATCTGTCAAGCCTTGAAATCGACAAGATGGTACACGACGTGACGGATGAAGAGGTTGATGAGGAGCTAAACAGTTCACTTGAGCGCGCTGCAACGTGGAAGGAGTCGGATCAGCCGGTTGAGGAAACAAGCAAGGTCACCGTGGATGCTGTTCCCCTTGATGAAAAAGGCGAGCCGAAGGCCGATGAGCAGGATACCGACAAAGAACTGGATCTCAACGATGACGAAAACGCCGATTTTCGCAAGGGTCTGAAAGGTGCAAAAGCAGGCGATGAGGTAAAGGTCACCCTGGGTGAAGGAGACGATGCGGAAACTTTCCAGCTTACCGTCAAAAAGGTATATGAGAAAGTCATTCCTGAGCTTAACGAAGAATTTGTGAAGGGGGCAACCCAGGGGCAGTTGTCGAGTGTTGATGACTACCGGAGCAAACTCCGCAGTCAAATCCAGGATTACTATGATCAGGTATCAGCTGATATGGTGAAGCAGGAAATCATGGATAAGCTGATCGAAGCTCACTCGGATATGGAGGTGCCGACGGCACTGGTGGAAAAAGTCCAGGACTCGTTACTGGAACGAATGAAACAGCAGCAACAGGGTCAGCCGCTGCCGGACGGCTTTGATGAGCAGGAGTACAAGGAGTCTGTCAGGGAAGATGCCGAGCGTGAAGCCCGCTGGGCGTTTATTCTGGATGAACTCGGCAAAAAGCACGAAGACCTTGAGATTACCGAGGAGGATATCGACGCCCGCCTGGCATCCGAGGCTGCCAGATACGGCCTTCCGACGGAAATGGTCAAAAACTTCTATGCCCAGTCCGGTGACCAGCTGGAAAACCTCAGGCAGAATATCCGGACCGACAAGCTTTTTGACAGAATAATTGATGAAATATCCCTGAACGAACTCGACAAAGAGGCGTATCAGGAAAAAAAGAAAAAAGAACGTAACGAAGAGAACGACTCATGAACCCATTCAACCAACCGCTGTTCGACGACAACAGCTTTGACGGATCCCAAACACAGAACAGCCTGATTCCCATGGTCATTGAGACCACAAGCCGCGGGGAACGCGCTTTTGATATTTACTCCAGGCTGCTCAAGGACCGGATCATCATACTGGGAACACCCATTAATGATGCGGTTGCCAGCACTATCGTTGCACAAATGCTGTTTCTTGAGTCTGATGACCCTGAAAAGGATATTAATCTGTATATCAACAGTCCGGGCGGCGTTGTCTCTTCCGGTCTGGCAATTTATGATACCATGCAGCATGTACGCTGTGACGTATCCACCATTTGCATGGGAATGGCGGCATCCATGGGAGCCGTACTGCTGGCTGCCGGAACAAAAGGAAAGCGGAACCTGCTTCCTCATTCCCGGGTCATGATCCATCAGCCGCTGGGAGGTACTCAGGGTCAGGCAAGCGACATAGAAATCGAAGCCCGGGAGATCATCCGGATCAAACAGACCCTTAGTGATATACTTGCAAGTCACACCGGGAAAAAAGCCGATGATATCATTCGCGACTCGGACCGCAACAAGTGGATGGATGCCAAAGAATCGCTGGATTACGGACTGGTAGATAAAGTTCTCGAGCGCCCGTCAACGCAAAAGTAACCGGGAGCACATGGTTCCGGCAGATGGATGATTTCCGGAACATATTGATCTGTTGTACTGCTATTATTACATGTTGAACGTTAAAACAAGCATTGCGAAATGAGTGACAAGAATAAAAAAATTCGTTGTTCTTTCTGTGGCAGATCAAGCCACGAGGTCAACAGCATGGTTGCCGGACCCAGTGTTTATATCTGTGACCAGTGCATCGCCGATGCCTCCGGCATTGTGGAAAGTGACCTTTCGGACAGCAAAGAGCAAAAAAAGGAAACCGATTTTCGCAATGACCTGAAACCCATCGAGATCAAAGCCTATCTGGATGACTATGTGATTGACCAGGAGGATGCAAAAAAAACACTTTCTGTCGCTGTCTACAATCACTACAAGCGTATAAGCTCCCAGGTGCTGGATGATGACGACGACTCTGTGATAGAAAAGAGCAACATCGTGCTTCTGGGTCCGACGGGTTCGGGTAAAACACTTCTGGCCCGGACACTGGCGGGTATTATTGACGTGCCTTTCTGCATTGCTGATGCCACAGCGCTTACGGAAGCCGGTTATGTCGGTGAAGATGTTGAAAGCATTCTGTCCAATTTGCTTCAGGCGGCAGATTATGATGTAGAACGAGCACAAAAAGGCATTGTCTATATTGATGAGGTTGACAAGGTGGCCCGCAAGGGAGACAATCCGTCAATTACCCGGGATGTTTCCGGAGAGGGTGTGCAGCAGGCCCTTCTGAAGCTGCTCGAAGGCACCACAGCCAATGTGCCGCCCAAAGGAGGCAGAAAACACCCGGAGCAAAGTTTCATCACCGTAGACACCCGCAATGTTCTTTTCATCTGCGGTGGTGCATTCGAAGGGCTTAACGAGATCATATCGAGAAGACTCTCATCATCCAACATGGGATTCACTGCAGATCATCAGGACAAATTTGACAAAGACGATCCTGAAATCTTTACCCATGTTGAACCGGAGGATCTTCAGAAATACGGACTCATCCCTGAACTTATCGGAAGAATGCCGATTATTTCCGGCCTGAGCGAGTTGTCGGAAGAGGCGATGATCAATATCCTGCTCAAGCCAAAAAATGCCATAGTAAAGCAATACAAAAAGCTCTTCCGGATGGAAGGAGTCGATCTGGAGTTTGAGGAGGAGGCGCTTCAGGAGGTTGTGCGTCAGGCAATGAAGCGGAAAACGGGTGCGCGGGGGCTCCGGTCGATCATGGAGCGGGCCATGCTGGACATCATGTTCACACTCCCGACCATGAAAAATGTGGAGCGATGCATCATTACAAAAGACACGATTGCATCTCACGCACCTCCGGTATATAAAAAACACAAGGCCTCCGCTTAAAGCCGGACAAATGACCTGATCCTGCTTAAGGTGTGAAAATAGTTTTTCAGGCCCGCTCGTTATCGTTTTACGGCATACAGACGGCGATACACCGGAAACAAGCCGGGGTGCCGTTCACAGAAGTTTGGCTGTTATTTAAAACATTTACGAACACCTGAAAACCATGTTTTTCAAAAGCACATCAAACAGGATCAAGGGGGTACTTGTCTTCTTCCTTGTGATCACAGCAATCGGTTCGTTTGTATACACTCAGTATCTCATCGAAAAGATCCGTGATAAAGAGCGCTCCGGAGTGGAGCTTTGGGCAAGGGCGATGGAGTATCACAGCAAACCACACTATGAAGATACCCGCAATGACCTCAAATCTATAATGATGGAGCTCTCGGCCATGGATGGTATTGATACCATGACTCGAAGCCGCTGGATCCGGACACTTGAACGCGCTGAATCAGACCTGTCCAACTCCTCACTGGACTTTGTTGCATCGGAGCTGATTATCAAAAACCGTTTTGAAATTCCGTCAGTCGTGGTCGATGAAGATCAGGAAATTCTGCATTCCCGGAACACCGGCAACCGTGAGCTTGAGGAGGGTATTATCGCTGAATTTGCTTCCCTGAATGACCCGATACGCATTGAGCTTGGGTCAGGAGACATGAAACAGGAGCAGTTTATCTATTATGGCGACAGCGCGATCATCCGGACGCTGCACTATTTTCCGTATGTGCAGTTCGGTCTGCTTGCTCTGTTTCTGGGCATGGGATACATGAGTCTGAGCAGTATCAAGAGAACAGAACAGTCCAACTTGTGGGTAGGAATGGCCCGCGAGGCAGCCCATCAGCTGGGCACGCCGCTGTCCAGTCTGTACGGCTGGATTGAGCTGCTCAAGCAGCAAAACAATGACCAGGAAACGCTGAACATCGCCCATGAAATTTCCAATGACCTGCATCGCATGCAGACGGTTGCCGAGCGGTTCAACAAAATTGGTTCTGAGCCTGAGCTGAAACCGGCAAAAGCCGGCCCGATAATCAGGCAAGTTATGGACTATCTTGAGCGAAGAATGCCCCAGATCGGTAAACATGTCACACTTTCGATGGAACTGAATTCCGAGAGAAGGATACCGGTCAACAAGGAATTATTCGCCTGGGCGATTGAAAACCTTTTGAAAAATGCACTGGATGCCATTGATTCCAGAAATGGAAACAACGACGACAGTGTGCACATAGAAGCCCGTGAATATAACAACAGCTACATTATTGATGTTACGGATACGGGCAAGGGAATTGAGAAAAAGCTGAGAAGTGAGATTTTTAATCCGGGTTACAGTACGAAGAAGCGTGGCTGGGGACTTGGGCTCAGTCTGACACGCCGGATTATTGAGGACTATCACAAGGGCAGAATCTATGTTTACAAGTCGGTGCCCGGGGAAGGCACGACGTTCCGGCTGGTACTTCCTCTGGGAGAAAATGGAAAGCTGGCTGCCGGGCGGAGAAAGAAAGCGGCATAGATCAGATGGGATTATTCGCCGCTGTAACCGCGTCTTGAAGCGTATTCGGTCAGTTCCGCTTTGAGCAGATTTCTTCCTCTGTGCAATCTTGAACGAATGGTGCCGATGGGCACATCAAGCATGTTTGCTATTTCTTCATAGGTAAATCCTTCAATGTCGCAGAGCAGAACAACGGTGCGAAAATCCTCCGGCAGGCGATTCAGGGCGGAAGTGACATCATCATCCATCATGTCACCGTACATCTGACTTTCAAGGTCGGTGGTGTTGGACTGTTCGCTTCGTATACTTTCGTAAAACGGCTCAATTTCGTCGTAATCAACTTTGCCCGGCTGTTTGGAAGCTTTTCTGTAATTATTGATGTAGGAATTTTTCAGTATCCGGAACAGCCAGCCCTTGGCATTGGTGCCTTTTTCATAACTGTTGAAAAAACGATAGGCCTTGACAATGGTATCCTGCACCAAATCTTCGGCGTCGTCATTGTTGGCCGTCAATTTCAGGGCAAAATTGTAAATAGCATCAAGGTGCGGAAGAATTTCATCATTAAAGTCCTGCTGTTTCTGAAACTCCTCCCTTGTCAAATGCGCCATCGGGTATTAAACAATTGATTAGTTTGTTGGCTGAAAATGCTTT
Organism: Natronogracilivirga saccharolytica; assembly: GCF_017921895.1. NCBI lineage: Bacteria > Pseudomonadati > Balneolota > Balneolia > Balneolales > Cyclonatronaceae > Natronogracilivirga > Natronogracilivirga saccharolytica. The sequence goes on along the minus strand of NZ_JAFIDN010000006.1, from coordinate 133,819 downwards.
GTTGAAGAAAAACACTGCAATGATTAACACAATTCCGGTAAAAGCCAAAATGGTTGCAAAGTACTGATACTCATACAACCTTATCGCTTAAGTTAATAAATCATGCTGAATAAATTAAATTAATTATCATCAGCCTGATGAATTCTTGCTGTCAATTGGGTTGAGTCATGGTAGCCCAGTGCCTGAAAAGCAGCGTCAGAAAGCAGCAGCCGGTTTTCAGGTGTCCGGTCGTTGATGTGGACAAACACACCGCGGCCGGTTTCAGGGTTTTTCACGAAGACGACGGAACCAAGGGAAAGGCTGGGATGTGCGGCTGTCAGTGCGCTGGGGTTATAAAGATCTCCGCTGGTAGTTGTCTGTCCGCGTCTCTCTTCCGGATATCGTGTGACTCTCATTTCTGCAGATTCCTCACCGGAAATATCTTTACGGTACGGGTTTTTCTGCCGGGAAGTTGCTGAAAGAAGGAGCGTTATGTCGTCACCGGTGCGGATATCAGAAGGGGAAAGCCCGGGATTGAGAGCCCTGAACTCACTCTGGTCCATGTTATGATATTGAAGCAACTGGTCAAGGGTATCCTCTTCGGAGAAGGTATAAGTGACAAACTTGCCCTGGGGAGTGCTTTCCATATCCCATTCAGCCGTAACAGAAGGCGGTGGTGCAGGTCCGCGGCGAATACGCAACTCCTGGCCCACATGAAGGGTCGTATCATCCAGGTTGTTCATCTCCCTGAGTTCATCAACCGACAGGTTGTGGCGTGTTGCAATGGCATACATAGTGTCACCCGGACGCACTTCATAATATGCCGGGGTCTCTTCAGCTTCTTCATCATCTTCTGTTTCCGCAGCGCCTTCATCATCTGATGCAAGTGCTTCGTCATCCGGTGTTTCATCGGGCTCATCCATGCGTTCGTCAGCGCGTATAACAAGCTCCTGTCCGATGGAGATTGTGTTGGAGTCCAGATTATTCCATTTTTTCAGATCATCCACCGAAACATCATACATCCGGGAAATCCGGAAAAGCGTTTCCCCGGCTCTGACCGTGTGACTGGAAACTTCTTCGTCATCTTCGCTGGCCGCACGATCTTCAGCCGGCGTGTCTGCCGGATCCTCGTCGTCAACAGTGCTGACAACAAGGCGTTGTCCGACCCGGATAACGTTGTCGGATAGATCATTCCACTCCCTGAGCTGCTGTACAGAGACATCGTACTGGCGGGATATGCTGAAGAGTGTTTCACCGGCCCGAACGGTATGGTGCGTGCTTTGTGCAAAAGTATATCCCGCTGCCAGTACCAGTATTAAAAAGAAGATCAGTCTTAAACGCATGGTTTTGATTACTCTTCGGTTTCAATTTCCTGAAGTGCCTGTTCCAGTTCACTTGCCGCATGGTGGTTTTGAGCATTGCGGGCCACTGAAATGCCGTTGGTAAATGTTTTAATCGCTTTTTCAGGGTTCCCGGTGTTCTGATACAATTTGCCCAGGTGGTAATAAACACCGACATATCCCGGGTCGTTGAGTTGGATGAACTCAAAATGCTCCCTCGCCTTGTTTACATCTCCGGCTTTGAGCTGTTCAAGCGCCAGGGCAAACCTGGAAAAACTGTCCTGCGGATTTTCCTTCAGAAAACCCACCAGCTTTTGCATTCTGGATTGATTCATTTCGCAACGATTTAATTATCAAACTAACGATAGTCCGGACTCATTTCTGATAATGCAATTGAATACTTTTCAGTTGCGGGCCGGGTACCTTTCAGATATTTCCCCGACGGAGTCACCGCCGTATTTTTCCAGGAAAGCGTTGGCAAGTACCGGGGCAATAACATTTTCTACAACGACCAGCGCCCGCGGCAGGGCACAGACATCCGAACGCTCATAACGTGTTTCACGAGACTCTTTCGAAACAATATCCACGGTCTGCAATGGTTTGAGCATGGTGGGGATGGGTTTCATGACACCGCGGATAATCAGCGGCTGACCCGTGGTAATGCCGCCCTCGAGTCCTCCGGCACGATTGGTCCTGCGGCCGTATTGGTCATCTTCCCAGGTAATTTCATCATGTACGTTGCGGCCGTGGCGCTTACCGGCTTCAAATCCGATTCCGACTTCCACACCTTTCATTGCCTGGGTGCTCATGACAGCCTGCGAAAGAAGCCCCTCAAGTTTGCGGTCCCATTGCGTGTACGTTCCGATTCCGGCAGGAAGGCCCGTAACGACAATCTCGTAAATACCACCAAGGGAACTTCCATCTTTCCGGCGTTTTTTGATTTCAGCGACCATTTGCTCAGATATTCCGGAATCAATACAACGAACCTCCGATTTGTCGGCTGTTTCGGAGAGCGCATTGCCACCTTCGGAAATGACCGGATCTGCTGTATCCCTGACGGCTTCCCAGGAGGCATATCCGCTCTCCCCGATTTGTATGATATGACCGCCGATCTGTATGCCAAAAAAGCCGAGCAGCTCACGGGCAGCGGCACAGCAGGCAACTCTCATAGCGGTTTCCCTTGCACTGGAACGCTCTATTACCGGGCGGATATCATCAAAACGAAACTTCTGCACTCCGACGAGATCGGCATGTCCCGGCCTGGGCAAAGTGATTTTTTCAATCTGGTCTTTGACGGGAACTGAGGACATAACCACGGGCCAGTTGTCTTTGTCCTTGTGATAAGCTCTGTTGATCATTTTCAGTGCGACGGGGTGACCCATGGTTTTTCCGAAGCGGACCCCCGAAACGATCTGAGCCTTGTCTTGCTCGAAAGCCATTCTCCCGCCCCGGCCATAACCCTGTTGTCTTCTGAAAAGTTGTCTGGATATGGCATCTTCAGAAAGCGGAAGACCGGCAGGGAGCCCGTCGATGATTCCGGTCAGCTCAGGTCCGTGGGATTCTCCGGCAGTTAAATATCGAATCATTGGCAAGTACTTATCAGGGTGATGGCAGTAAAGCAGTGCGAAAAGTGCTTTTTAACAGGCTGTAAATATAGGGAAAAACCCTGAGAACTGTGTTTGCCTGTTGTACGGAGTATCAGGAATGTCAGAACTGTGTGGCAAGGCTGAGCTGAAACAGTCCGCCGGTCTCACTGAAAGAAGTTCGGCTGAGGTCAATGGAGATATCCCGGATTTCAATTCCCAGACCGATGCCGCTGCCGGACAAGTCAATACGCCGGTCACCCTTCAGTTCCTGATTTTTCAGGTGGTCATAGCCGAGGCGCAGATGAAAATTATCGGAAAACAGGATTTCGGTTCCAAAACGCATCCTTCGCAGCAGGTTCTCGGAAATGCCCGGGTCCTCTTCATCGTCGAAGACGGGCAGGTCCCACCGGTTCAGTGAATGGAGGGTCAGGTTAAAACGCAGCGGCAGGTGCATCAGGCGGTGAGTAACGCCTGCAGAGAGATCAAACGGAAGCTTTTCCCTGGTTTCATCAAACAGTGTAAGCTGGGAGCCGAGGTTGCGGAATGAAACTCCCAGATGTGTGAGATCATCATTAAAGGTGTAATAGAGCCCGCCAAAAAGTGCTATGGCGGTGGACTGATAGGTGTCATAGCTGCTGGTAATGATGCGCGTGCCGGCGCCGCCTTGCAGATTGCCAAAAATGGTGCGGGAAAAGGCAGCACTCCAGGAAAAGTCGTATGAGCCAAAAGAACCGTCCTCAATACCGTCACTGTCAACCCGTGTAATGTTTCCGTAGTTCAGGAGCCGGATTCCGGTTGAAAAAGTGCCGATTTCATTGATATGCCAGGAAAAGTGGGCATTGGCCATGTAAATATCAGCGAGATGATTCAGATAGGAAGCACTGAACTCTTTGTGATTGACACCACTGACATACGCCGGGTTGGTTGTAAACATCGCTGTTCCTCCACTGTTAAGAGAAACATGTTCGCCTCCGAGAGCAGCTGTGCGGGCAGAGCCGGGAACATTCAGAAAACCGAACACCGTTTCGTTGCTGCTCTGGCCGTAAGACCCGGGGCTGAGTCCGGTCAACAGGAACAGTATCAGGAGGATAGTGCAGGCCTTGTGCTTCAAATCCGGAAGGTAGGGTTTCAATGTGTCAGGATGTTTTTCTGAAGGTTACAGGAAAATATGAGAAAGCGCAGAACTTTTATAGAAAATTCTGTGGCGGGCGTTATATTTACTCTTTAAGATATAATCAAGTAAACGGCTGTTTCATGCAATTATTTGTTGATGTAGGGCGCTATTGCAGATTGATCTACGAGGCTATCAGGTCGTCGACGGAATTCGGCATGTACTGGAAGAACCTGATTTCCGAGATGATCAAAACCGGCTATGATTCGCTTCCGATTATCATGCTGGCAGGATTTTTTACCGGTGCGGTAATGACGATACAGACTTCCTATCAGCTCGTGGCCGGATTCATACCGCCGGCTACAATCGGGTCCATCGTCTCCCAGTCTCTCCTGATCGAACTGGCGGCGGTGATAAGTGCTCTGGTACTTGCCGGACGCGTGGGTGCACGGATTGCAACCGAACTCGGCACCATGGCCGTAAGCGAGCAGATCGATGCCCTGGAGTCCATGGGTTTTAATTCTGTGACATTTCTGGTCATGCCGAGGGTGCTTGCCGGGGTGTTCATGTTTCCGGTGATTTACGTGGCGGCATCAGTGGCCGGAATGACAGGAGGTCTGCTGGCAGGCATTATGACAGGAACAGTGCCGGTGGCCGATTTTATGACCGGGGCAAGGCAGGTCTTTTCACCCGCGGATGTCAGCTTCGGGATCATAAAATCTTTTGTATTCGGATATATAATTACCTCGATTTCCTGCTTTAAAGGCTATTTTGCCACTGGAGGTGCAGAAGGAGTAGGGAAGGCAACAACCCAGGCCGCAGTTTTGAGCTGTATTTACATACTTATAGCCGATTTTGTGCTCGCCTTTGTGCTATTGTAATACTTACAGCTTTTATACACGCTACGCGCCATAAGTTTACGTTTGATCTGTTACCATGATAGAAATTAAAAATCTAACCAAAAGCTTCGGAAACAATCTGATCTGGGAGGATGTGAGCCTTACCATAGAAGACGGAGAGACGCTGGCGATCATTGGAAAGTCCGGTTCCGGTAAGTCCGTGCTCATGAAGCATCTGAATGTGCTGCTTTACCCGGATTCCGGCGCTGTGTTGATCGACGGTGTCAATGTTTTTCACATGAGATATGCCCGGCTCAGAAAACTGCGTCAGCGTTTCGGCGTTCTGTTCCAGGGTGCGGCGTTGTTCGATTCGATTTCAGCATTTGAAAATGTGGCGTTTCCGCTTCGCTTCTTTACAGATCTGGATGACAATGAGATAGAAAAACGTGTATTGGAATCACTTGAAATGGTTCACCTGAGCAAAATCGGAAACAAATCCCCCGCTGAGCTGTCCGGAGGAATGAGGAAGCGGGTTGGACTTGCACGCGCAATTGTCCTCAAACCCGATTATCTTCTGTATGATGAACCCACTTCCGGACTTGACCCCCAGACATCCGATGAAATAAATGATCTAATCATCAATATGGCCGAATCCCTCGACATTACATCCATTGTTATCAGCCATGATATGCACAGCGTGCTGCGGGTAGCTGACAAGGTGGCATTTCTGGATGAGCAGAAACTGAGCTGGTACGGCACGCTGGATGAGTTGCGGAACAGCAGCCACAAGTCCCTCAACCAGTTTATTAAGGCAAGCGAATATTCTATTTAAAAGTTACCGGAGCATACATTGAAAAAGATTCATAACGAGATAAAAATTGGTCTGACGATCGTCATCGCGATGCTGATAGCCATCATCGGATTCCGTCTGATGCAGGATATCCCCATATTCAGACCCAGCCTGCAGTTGAATACGTCATTTGAACGTGTGGACGGAATCAGTGCAGGAAGTTCCGTATATATGTCGGGTGTTAAAATCGGATCGGTAAACCGGGTAAGACTCGAAGGTCCCGACAGTGTTCTGGTGGTTATGAACCTGTCCTATACCGAAGGTGTGCCTGTGGGATCCAAAGCTTTTATCGAATCATCCGATTTGATCGGCGGAAAACGCATCCGGATTCAGTTTTCCCGCGAAACCGAAATGGTTGAAGACGGCGGATATATTGAAGGGGTGTATGAGAGGACCGGAATTGAAGAACTGGAACATTTTGCTGATGAAATTCGCCCGGGAGTGACGCGGTCGACCGAAAGTCTTGCCGAAGTACTGGAAGAAGTGGATCAGCTTCTGAAAGACGGTGGCCGTGAAAATATCAATCAGGCACTGGTGGCACTTAACAGCTCTTCACAGCAGGTCAACACGCTGCTGGAACGCAGAAGCGAAGATCTGGACCAGTCCATTGTCAGTCTGCGCAAGTTCATGGCCAATCTCGATACGCTGAGTCATGGGCGGCAAACCCAGCTGGATGAAATTCTCATCAACCTGGAAACAACAAGCAAGGAGCTGGGCTTGATTTCGGAAGAACTGGGAGGGGTCAGCACCGAACTTAACACCATGATGCAGAATATTAACAGCGGGGACGGGACGGTCGGCAGGCTGATACAGGACCCGTCACTGTATGAGAATCTTGACAGTCTGGCCATAAATCTCAAAAACATCTCCAGGAAAATGGAGGAAGATCCTCATCACTTCCTGAAACACATGAGGTTAATTGACATATTTTAACGGGGCTTAATCCCGTATTCCGGGGTAAAATCACAAGAAACAACAAATGCAGACGTTATACCTAATGACTTTGTAAATCGCGGTAATTCCCGTATATTTTCAAGCTATTATATGGTCAGATTATTCTGCCGAAATCATCTTTCAATTTCACGTTTCAGAGGTAAGTTATGGGTTTGATGCAAAAACTGAGAGGAGGAACCAAATACATCATCTGGATCCTCATCTTGTCATTCGGACTGCTTTGGGTTCTTGCAGATACGCAGGTATTTGATGCCATGATGGCAGGCCCGCAAAATATGGGTGAAGTCAACAAAGAGCCCATTTCATGGGCAGAATTCAATCAGAGGGTAAATCTGTACACAGAGCAGCACAGAGAGCGGACGGGAGCCAGCCCTGACAGCGAGGTCCGGGCACAGTATGAAGAAATGGCCTGGGATGAATTGGTTGTCGACAAAATCCTCAAGCAGAAAATGCACGATATGGGCATAGCCGTAACGGATTCCGAACTCATTGAAATGGTGACCGGTGACAATCCGGACCCGTTCATCCGTCAGCAGTTCACCCGTGAAGACGGAACACTTGACCGGGCCGCACTTCAAAATGCCATCGAAGCTCCTGAAAATCGTGAAATCTGGATTATGATCGAACAGCAGCTGCGCGAACAGCGCCGCCAGCAAAAACTGAATCAGTATCTGGAAGCATCATTGAGAGTAAGTGATTTTGAAATTCAGCAGCACTACAAGGGGCAGAACAGCCGGGCCGACTTCAGATATGTCCGGTTTCCATTTTCCGATGTCAGCAGAGATGAAATTGAAGTCAGCGATTCCGAAATACGATCGTTTTACCGGAATAATGAACACCGGTTCCAGCGCAGCAAATCCTGGCAATTTTCCTATGTAAGTTTTGATATTTCCCCCACTGCCGAGGATACTGCCAGGACACTTCAGGCAATGGAAGAAATGAGGGATGCCTTCAGAGAAGCCGAGGATGTCGAGAGCTTTCTTTCCCAGAATTATTCTGAAACCGATTACTATGACAGTTTTCTCAGGCCTTCTGAAGTGAGACGTGAACACCTCCGGGCATTCGAACTGGATATTGACGAGGTTTCCGAGCCGTTTATTTACAGAAACCGCGCACACATGCTCAGGCTCCTTGAAGAGCGCCCCGCAGATCAGACATATACCAGAGTCAGGCAAATCAGGTTGTCAGCTGACGATGAGGGGCGGCAGCTTGCATCAGACCTGACAGACCGGATCAGGGATGGTGAATCCTTCAGCAGACTTGCCGAAAACTACTCAACTCACAGCGGCTCAGCCGAGCACGGCGGTGACATGGGCTACATCACCAGAGATGACAAGCCGGAAGCACGTGCAAACGCAATTTTCAATGCCTCGCCCGGAACGTTGCTTGATCCGATGGAGGATGAGGACGGCATTTTTATTTACATGGTTGTCGACCGGACCAACAGGGATATCCGTTTTGCGGATCTGAGTCAGGATATCGAGGCAGACCCGTTTGAAACAGTACAAATGCTTGCCAATGACGCCGAAGACTTTCAGTACTTCGCTGAAGCTGACGGGTTCAGGGAGGAAGCCGAAAGAAGCGGCTATGAAGTGAATGAAGCCGTGGCAACGGAAGGCAATCCATTTATTTCCGGACTGGGCCAAAGCCGGATGATCCTTAATGAACTGGCAACCATGAGACGGGGTGATATCTCTGATGTGATCGAAACCGAAGACAGATTTCTGATTTTCCGCGTTGATGAAGTTATTCCGGAAGGTACGCGTCCGCTTGACGAAGTACGGTCACAGGTTGAATCACTTGTACGGGATCAGAAGCGCAAAGAAATTCTGACCCAAAGAGTAAATGAAATGCTGCAGGAGGGCATGAGTCTGGACGAACTGGCCGCACAGCAGGATAAAACGATTCAGGAAGCTGAGCGGGTGCGCCTTAGCTCGGCAACGGTGCCGGGAGCCGGTCGTGAACCAAAAGTGGTCGGAGCTGCATTTTCAGTGCCTGAAGGGCAGCTGTCATCGGCTATAGCCGGCAACAATGCCGTTTTTGTGCTAACTGTTGACAGTAGAAGAATGGCCGATCCGGGTGATATGACAACAGCAGAGCGCCGTCAGATTCGCGAAGAGCTGCAGCAGAGAAAAAATACTGCTTTCGGAGATGTGTGGACTGAGCGCATCAAGCACGATGCGGACATCCGTGATTTCAGAACGCAACAGCGGATGGCGCAGCCTCAGGCTCCGGCCGGGCCAATGTAATCCCGTTCACGGAAGAATAATCCGATTGTGAGTGCACAAGACCGGTTCAAACAATGAAATTGTGGTGGATGGCCCAGTTATCGTAGGAGCCGGTATCGTGGGCCTGGCCACAGCCTGGCATCTGCTTGATAACAAACTCTGTGACCATGTTGCGGTAGTGGACAAAGCAGCAGGTCCGGCCGCACATCAGACCGGACATAATTCCGGTGTCATTCATTCAGGCATTTATTACCGTCCGGATTCAAAGAGAGCTTCCTGGTGCCGTGACGGAAAGAACCGGCTGGTGGCCTTCTGCAGAAAGCACAACCTCCCCTTTGAGATGTGCGGCAAGGTCATAGTTGCCACCCGCAAGTCTCAGACTGATCAGCTTCATAAGCTGTATGAACGCGGCAAAGAAAACAAAATTGAAGATATTGAACTGCTGGATGCGCGCAGGCTGCGTTCGTTGGAGCCGGGTTGCAGCGGAGCAGCTGCCATCAGGGTGGGATCTGCAGGCATCACCGACTTCAGCCTAATATGTCAAAAACTGGCCGAATTGATTCGACAGAATGGAGGAAGTATTTATCTGGAAAAGGAAGTTTCGGATGTTGCTGTACAACATGACGGGCTTCGCCTGAAACTGCGTTCCGTCAATCATCCCGGTGGTGGTGAAAGTGATCTGAATGCCCGGTTTCTGATTAATTGTGCCGGCCTTCAGTCCGATCGGATCGCCCTTATGGCGGGACAGGATCCCGGGGCAAGAATCATACCTTTCCGGGGCGAATACTACAAAATCAAATCCGGGAAACAGCACCTTGTCCGCAATCTGATTTATCCCCTTCCGGATGAGCGGTTCCCCTTTCTTGGTGTCCATTGCACACGTATGATCAATGGAGAAGCCGAGTGCGGCCCCAATGCCGTTTTTTCACTTTCCCGTGAAGGGTATTCGCGGTGGGATGTTAACAAAAAAGATTTAAAAGATGCGCTCACCTACAACGGATTCCGCAAACTTGCCCAAAAATACTGGAAGACCGGCCTGAAAGAAGTGCAACGATCTTTCTCCAAAAGAGCATTCACCCGGGCAGTGCAGGAGCTGGTTCCCGATTTAAAAAAGGACGATCTGGTCATGACCACACCAGGAATTCGTGCAACAGCGATAGATCCCGGCGGCCGGATTATAGATGATTTTCACATGATAACCGGGAACAGACAACTGCATGTCATTAATGCACCGAGTCCGGCTGCCACAGCGGCATTTCGTATCGGTGAAGAGATTGCTAAAAAAATGATATCATCTGCATCATGAGTTTTTCCAACGATGATAGTAAAAGAATGAGGAGAGCCTTGCGGCTCGCTGAGAAGGGAAAGGGGTACGTTGCACCCAATCCTCTGGTCGGATGTGTAATCTGCTCAAAAGATGGGCGTGTGATAGGTGAAGGGTTCCATGAGCGATACGGAAAAGCTCACGCTGAGATCAATGCTCTGGAAAAGGTCAGAGACCCCTCAGACCTTCTGGATGCAACGGTATATGTGACACTTGAGCCATGCTCTCATCACGGGAAAACACCACCCTGTGCCGAGACACTAGGGAAATATCCTTTGAAGCGGGTGGTTGTAGCCATGAAAGATCCGAACCCGCAGGTAAACGGCAACGGAATGGCCCATCTCAAATCCAAAGGCATCAGGGTGGAAACAGGATTGCTTGAGGATGAAGCCCGGCGGCTGAATGAGGTCTTTATCTTCAATACGAGGTTTGGCAAGCCGTATGTGATATTGAAAGTGGCCCAGACGCTGGACGGGTACGTTGCTGCTCCTGACGGTGGTTCAAAATGGATATCCGGCGACAAAGCCCGTAAAATGGTGCATAAGTGGCGCAGCGAGTACGATGCTGTGATGGTGGGCCGCAATACCGCGCTTCTCGACAACCCGAAGCTAACCGTGCGGCATGTCAGCGGCCGGCAGCCGAAACGTATCGTCATCGACGGCCCGGGAACTCTTCCCGATGACCTTCACCTGTTCAGTGACATCCATGAGGATAAAACCATACGAGTGACCTATAACCGGTCGCTCGCAGACAATCAGCCCGATCCGGCGCTCAGCATGTTGCAACCGGACTACTTCAGAGGTGCCAATATCGCTGTTTCCGAAATCAACGGGCACTGCAATCTGGAACAGGCCATCAATAAAATCGGAGACATGGGAATCAACTCGATTCTTGTTGAGGCGGGGAGCAGTCTTGCATCGGCTCTGGTCAGGGAAAATCTGGTGGACAAGCTCCAGCTTTTTATCGCTCCGAAGATGCTGGGGGGCGGAACACGCAGTTTTCTGGGACTGGGAATTGAACGAATGAGCGAGGTTATCGGGTTTCGTGAAGGCAGGTGGGAAAAGTTCGGAGATGACATGCTCTATACCGGCTACTTTTGAACCTGACCGAAAAAATCAGCACCATGACTGCTGAAGTTATTACTGAAACCATTGCGGCATACATCAAAGCACCAGCAGCGTAACACCTTATCAAACAATAATCAGCTAAAGCGGATGCGCTATGTTTAACGGAATTATCGAAGAACTTGGAAAGGTAACTACGGTGAAAGATATCGGCGGAGGGAAAGAAATAGGTATTTCCTGCAAAATTGCGGATTCACTGGAAGTTGACAACAGTCTGTCGGTGAACGGTGTCTGCCAGACCGTGGTACGTCAGCAACCGGATCATGTCGCTGTCCAGGTGGTTGAGGAGACACTCCGTAAAACGACACTGGGTGATCTGGAGCCCGGAGCAGAAGTGAATTTAGAGCGTTCATTATCACTGTCTCAGCGAATAGACGGTCACATTGTGCAGGGCCACGTGGACACCACCGGGAAAATTGAGGATATCCGGAAAGAGGGAACGAACTGGTTGGTTACCATAGGATACGATCCCGGGTGGAAGGATCTGGTGGTAGGCCGGGGAAGCATTGCCGTCGACGGGATCAGTCTGACGATTGCAAGGGAAGAAAAGCAGGTCTTCACCATTGCCATCATTCCGTACACGTGGGATCATACGGTGCTGAAAAGCCGGAAAAAGGGTGACCGGGTTAATCTCGAGTTTGACATTCTTGGCAAATATGTGCTGCGCTACATGCAAAACAGAGAAAAAGGCAGCGGGGAAGGTGTGACCGAGCAACTGCTTCGTGATTCAGGTTTCACACAGCAGTGAATATGCAGGAATTTGAGCGTGCGATAAAATGCCTGTCGGATGGGAAAACGTCGGTTTGACAGGCCAGGTTGTCTGCGGAGGAGATCGTCAACAGCAGCGTTATGGTAGTGTTCTTCCGGAGATGAGCCTGAATTTTCAGAAGAACCGCTGTCAGCGGGGGAACCGGTTGATTGGACCGGAAGTCCGTTCAAGGTTATTCAGCCCCGGCAGTTTCTGCAGCAATCCCTGAATCTGAGAATCCCGGACGGTCAGGCGAAACATGAAGTACTTGGTATCGCCGAACGGATTCCACTGGAATGACAGGTCCCAGCAGTGAAGGTTTCTGGTAATGCTGAAGTTCGAAGGCGTCAGTTCTTTTTCGACAAAATCATACCCGATATTTGTTCCTGCCTGCCACTCCGGAGTGAGCCGGAACTGAATGTTTCTTACATTGAGCGTGGCATTTTGACGCGAATCACCACCGGGAAGTTCCTGCCACCGGTAATTGAAGTTGACGCTGAAAGACCATGGGACATCGATACGCTGTACCCGCCCCTCGTGAATCGCACGGTCGATCGGATGAAAACGGGCCTGGTCGAAGGGATCATAGTGCTCGGGGTGATGCCATTCGGTTCGTTGGCCGTCCCTTCGCCCGCCTCTGCTGCTGCTGAAACTGGTGCTCGCTGAAAAAGTAAAACGGGTCATCCTCAAAAATCGCCCGGACTCTTCCCATAAATATTGGTCAATCCGGTTACCGTCGTCATCCGTATCATAAAAACTGAAATTGGCGTTGGCGTTGAGATTGAGATTGGGAAAGAAGGAAGAGGTCATTGACGCAGAAAGATCCGCGAGATTGAAATTCTCGGCGGCAAAATTGTAGCTGGTGCTTAGGTTCAGCCGGTCAATCAGACGCACATTCCGTTCACTGCGCTCACCGGTGGTGTCCCGCCGGACTTCCTTGGCTTCGAGACGATTGGATATGCTGATACCGAGTGACCGCTGCTCCCCGGCTCCGGGGCCTCCAACAACGCCGCCCTCAAATTTTGAATATTGTCGTGTATCTCCTTCTTCATTTATCTGAACCTCCCGGTAGAATCCCCAGAAGTCATCACTGAAATCGGGCCGGTAGCTGAAGCTGAGTGAGGGTTCTATGGTATGACGAAAGCTGCGGAACCGGCCGATGCCCGTAGGACTGATCCCGTATATCGCTGTGTTGGCCGAAACACTGGTCTGAAAATCACGTCCTGCAGTAAAACCGCGCTCCATGCTGGAGACCACGCGCGCCTCTTCCGGATCCCATTCCTCGCGATAGGAATCAGGATACCAGTACTCCCGCGCCTGCACATTGGTATTCATATTGATGAATTCATTGCTGAACAGCTGCAGACTGGCAGAAGCCTCCTGACGGAGTCCGGCATTGATATGGCGGAAGTCCCCGGTAGCCTCTTCGTGCTTTGACGGACTGAGCAGCGCCTCGAAGAATCCGATATCCGTATCCTGGGGACGGAAATTGTAGCGGGACTGAATCCGTGCATTGTATTGAATGCTTAAAGATTCGTACCACGATTCGTCGCGGCCGGGGCCGGATGACTGAAACGGCGTAATTCTGCGCATGGAAAAACGGGCATCAGGTCCGGTCAGTGTTGTAGCATCAGTCGCAAAATTCTGATTTACGTTTGATGAAACATTAAAGGAGTAAGAGCCTTCAGGATGACTGTAGTTGTAGGATACCCGCGAACTGGTGCTGACCTCCGCCCGGTCGTCAATATCATAGGAATTTCGGTTGTAAAAGTCTGCAGTACGCAGATTGATCCGGGCTGATATTGAAGAAAACGGGTTTATGGTCTGACTGTGGTCAATAGCCAGCCTGCGCTGGTCACTTCTGGTAAAATCCAGATCCGTTGGCTCAAGTCCCTGGTCACGGGAAAATTCAAGCTGAACGGATCCGTTGTATTGGTCGGTTCTGCGGTAGTTCATTCTGGTACTGATACGGTAAGTCCCGGAAGTGAAGATATCCATGTCGACCTGACCGGTCAGATTGTCGTTGAAGTACTGAAACCATCCCAGGTTACGCAGGCCAATTCCGCGTTGCTGCTGTTCCTGGTAGGTAAATTCCGGTTCCAGAATACCGGATTGTTTACGGCTGATCCGCGATGGAACAAATCCGAAAGGAAAGACCAGGGGATAGGGGATGTCAAGAATAAAGAGCCGTGCCCGGGTAAAAAATATTTCATCTTCGCCAACAACCTTCATCCGGTCTGCACGGATATAAAAGTGCGGATGGTCGAGATCACAGGTAGAGTAAATGCCGTCATCTACAAAGACGACATCCGGAGACGTGCGCTTTACCTGGGTGCCGGTCACATTTCCCTGATCGAGTGACACTCTGGCAACATCGAATTTGCCTTTGTCTGTTTTGTAATTGTACTGGATTTTCTGGCTGCGGACGCGGTCTTCACCACGCTGCAGTACAGGTTCCGAAAGTGTGTCAGCAGCTTCGCCGGCCTGCGCACTCATAAGGTTCCTGTCCAGGTTGAGTATCACCTCGCCGGCCGTCAGTTCACCCATCTGATTTCCGACGCGGGCATTTCCGAACAACGTAGCCGTTCGTTCTTCACGGTTGCTGAAGATAAGCGAATCGCTGGAGGAGAAGTGGACGGGATCATCACCTTCAGCGGGTTGTCCGGTTTCCCCGGTGCCGGAGATAGTCCTGTCATCAACACCGGCCTGGTCATCCTCTGCGGCGGGCGGATCATCAATAATCCCGGGCTGCTCCTGAAGTGAATCGGGGTCGATTTGTCTGTCAGCTTCATCAGTCCGGTCGGGAGGAGTAGTCACGGTGGTATCGTGCAGTGCCGGAAGGGCATGGCTTATCCCGGCCGCCAGGGTGATTCCAGTGACGGTGAACAGAAATACTATGATGCAAAAACGTGCTGAGAGCACAAAATAAACCTTAGCGGTGATTTGCGAGAAGCTCAAATGCAAGGCTGCCGGCGCCCAGGAGTGCGGCGTCATTGCCCAGCGATTCATAACTCAGTTGAAAACCTTCCAGGTATGGCGGCAGGAGCCGTTCGCGTGCCGCTGCCCGCGCAGGTTCAAGGATCCAGTCACCTGCCTTGGCAACGCCGCCACTGACGATGATGTTGCGTATATCAAGTATATGTATATAATTCACGATGGCGTAACCGAGCATTCGTCCGGCTTCAGAAAGTATCTGAACTGCAAGGTTGTTGCCCCGGTCTGCTTCCCGGCTGAGGTGAACCGGCTCCAGCGCTTCCGGCTTGTCGAGATACTCTTTGGCCAGAGTGTTGTCAGGGTGCTTTTTGATGAGAGGCAAAGCGTTGCGGATAAGGAAACGCTGACCGATGTAGGCCTCGACACCACCCTTTGCTTTGCTGTTAGAAGATGGACCGTCAAAATTAATGATGACGTGTCCCAGTTCGGCTGCTGCTCCGGTAGCACCGCGGTAGAGCTCCCGGTTGATGATGATCCCGCCACCGACACCGGTTCCGAGTGTCAGCATGATAAGACTGTCAAGATCTTGTCCTTCTCCATAACGGGAAGAGCCCAGGGCCATCAGGTTGGCATCGTTTTCAACGACGGCATCCAGTCCGGTACGTTTTTTCAGTTCTTCGTTTACGTTTACTACATCCCACCCCGGCAGGTTGGGCGGATTAGAAACTGTGGTACGATCAAGGGAAATGATACCCGGTGATCCGATACCGATACCAACCGGATCTTCCGTGGCTTTATTCCGGGTATTTTGAACGGACTCAGCAATACGGTCAAGAACGTAATCTGGTCCGCGGCCGGCATCCGTAGGGACGGAATCCTGGGCTATAATCCCTTCATCACGGTGTATTAGAGCAGATTTTATATTGGTGCCGCCAAGATCAATACCTATGGATAACATGTTTAAAAGAATTATTTCAGATTGTGATTGCAGGAAAAAATGTACGGACAGCAATGATTTATAAGTGATTAAGGATGATATTCCGGAAAGGAAGAAGTACCGCTGAAGAATCTCGTGACAATATATACTTCATCTATTTTTCCTGAACCCGGTAAATGATCTCACCGGGTTTTCTCATGCCGTACTCTTCCCTTGCAAGGGTTTGGAGAAGGTCCGGGTCAGACTCAAGTGCTTCCATTTTTTCACGGAATTCTGTTGCTTCGGTCTGAAGCTGTTCGGTTTCCCTGATAAGTTCTTTTTTTTCATTATTCAGCTGCATCCGTGTCCATACACTGAATGTGTCAAAGAATCCGAACCAGAGAATCAGCATCAGTATCAGAATACCGAAGAGAAAAGGACGTTTCCAGCGCAATGGATTCAGGAATCGGAGGTTCATTCGGGAAGAGTGAAGACAAGGTTACGGGAATTGTGATAATACCATATAAAATAAATTATTTTATGGTATTAAGCACATATGGGCTTCACGAATCTAAAGATACCAGAACGCACCCTCAATATGCCGGACCTGCTCTTTTTTTTCACCCGGATTCATTATGGATATGACATCGAAACGAACGGGTGATCCTTCCATGCGGCGTTCATGCAGCCACGCTTCAGCAACCTTGAAAAGCTGCTTTTTTTTGGCATCATCAACACTGTCTTCGGGTTCGCCGAAGGTCCGGGATCGCCGGGTTTTGACTTCCACAAACACAATTTCCCTGTCGGTGGCAGCTACAATGTCCACCTCGGCTTTCAGAAACCGGTAATTCCGGTCAAGAATAATATAGCCACCGGTTTCAAGATGCGCCGCAGCCCGGTCTTCTCCCAGTTTGCCGAGCTCAACGTTGTTCATTTGCGGTTTTATTTGGATCCGTTTTCAGAAGCAGCTTTATCAGATGATGCTGTTGAACTCCCATTCGCACCTGCGGCACCTGCAGCGTTGCCGGATGTTTTGGCACTGGAATCACCGCCGGATGCTTTTTGTGCGGCTGACCCGTTGCCGTTGGATTTATTCTTGTAGTCCGTAACATACCAGCCGCTTCCCTTGTACACGACACCGCCGCCACCGGTTATGACCCGGCGCACTTTTTGTCCGGTCTGCGGGCATGTTTTCAGTGCTTCATCCGAAATCTTCTGGATGATTTCAAATGTAGTCCCGTCTTCTCTTTTGTACTGATACGTAGGCATTTCTCAAGTATTTCGGTAAAGATTAGTGTTTATCCGATAAAAAATAACGCTGAGATTCCGAAAAACGTTTACGACTGCTTTTCAAGTGCCTTCAGGCCGTCCCGAAGCCGTTTGACGGCTTCATGCAAATGATCCATCGAAGCAGCATAGGACAGACGGATGCCGCCGGGTTCTCCAAAGGCATCGCCGGGCACGGCAGCCAGTCCGCGCTCTTCCAGAAGAAACATGCAAAGATCGGTGCTGTTCGTGATACGGTTGCCTGAGGGTGTTTCGGAATTCAGGTAAGAAGAAATATCAGGGAATGCATAAAACGCTCCGCCCGGGAGAAAACATTTCACGCCGTCAATGCTGTTGAGAGCATCAACCAGATAGTCACGCCGCTCCCTGAAAGCAGCAACCATTTCCTTGACGGAATCACGCGGGCTGGTGTAGGCAGCTTCTCCGGCTTTTTGTGAAATTGAAGAAGGTCCGGATGTTTCCTGACTCTGAATTTTTGCAACAGCTTTCACGATGCCGGCGGAGCTGGCGAGATAACCCAGCCGCCATCCTGTCATGGCGAAACCTTTGGAAAACCCGTTTATGACCAGAATGCGGTCTTTCAGATCCGGTGCAACCTGGGCAATGCCCACGTGCTCGCTGTCAAATACAATGTATTCGTAAATTTCGTCAGAAAGCACAAGTATATCAGGATATTCACGCAGAACGTCCGCAAGAGCTTTCAGCTCATCAGCACTGTAACAGCTGCCGGTAGGATTCGATGGCGAGCAGAGAATCAGCATGCGCGTTTTATCCGTGATGGCATTCCGGAGCTGGTCCGGCGTCATCTTGAAATCATTTTCAAAAGCTGTTGGTACAATCACCGGTTTGCCTTCGGCAAGTTTGACCATTTCCGGATAGGATACCCAGTAGGGTGCGGGAATAATTACTTCATTACCCGGATCCACGGTTGCGAGCAGTGAGAATCCGATGGATTGTTTGGCACCATTGGAAAGGATGATCTGATCCGGAGTGTAATCAAGTCCGTTTTCTGATTTCAACTTATCTGAAATTGCTTCACGCAGTTCAATATTTCCCGTATTGACTGTGTAACCGTGATGGCCGTCTTTGATAGCCTGAATGGCCGCTTCGCATATATGCGGCGGGGTTTTAAAATCCGGCTCGCCCTGACTCAAAGAGATAACCGATTTTCCCTCGCGCTGCAGTTCTTTTGCGCGACCTGATATTTTCATGGTTTCCGATGGCGCTATGGCCTGCACCCGTTGTGCGATCATAATGATTTACCTTTTTTGTACCAACCGTATTGAATGTTTGCGGATGAGCTGCGTGCCGGACAGTCAGGAATAAAACACGTAATCATGTATGCATCCGGCACAGCGTGAAGATACAAAATACGGGGATTTATTTCTACGATTGTCCGTCGTACTTTTTATTAAGTGCCAGAGCGACATTGCCCGGCACAAAATGACTTAAATCACCACCCCAGTAAGCAATTTCGCGGACAAGCGACCCTGATACAAACGTCAGTTCCTCTCTTGGCATCAGGAAAATGGTGTCTATGTCCTTGTTCAGCTTTCTGTTCATCAGCGCCATGCGGAATTCGTATTCGTAATCGGAAAACTGACGCACACCCCGTATAAGGGTTCGGACATTATTCTTCCTGGCAAAGTCGACAAGCAGTCCGGTGAACTGGTGAATTTCTACTTTACCGGCCCATGACTTTTCAGCAATACTGTCGGCTATGAGCCCGGTGCGTTCATCCGGAGTGAATATGGAGTTTTTTCGCGTATTGACGGCAATGGTAATCATCACCTTGTCAAACAAATGAGTGGCCCGTTCAAGAATATCAATATGGCCATAAGTGATAGGATCAAACGAACCCGGATAAATAACGTTCACTGTGCTGAGATTTGGTTCAGGATTAGGTTTTCTTCACGTAACATCACAAAATAACCGGAAACATGCACCCCGGACAGAGCAACCTGATCAGGTTTCGTCCTCCGGTATCTGTTGTGTGAAAATTGTTACAATTGTTCTTCCGTACGGTTTTGAGAAAGCACAATTAGGATGATCTGCAAATGAGTGGCGCTTGTCGTGTTCAAGGATGAACCATCCGTCATGGGTCAGCCACCCGCCATCAAGAATGATATCCGGGAGGCCGGGCAGGGTTTCAAATTCGTATGGCGGATCTGCAAAAACCAGATCAAAAGGCTGTGAGGGGCCGTTCAGAAAGTGCTCTACGGAAGTGCAGACAGCCTGTGTCTTGTCATCAACCCCAAAAGTTTCAGCAGTTTTCCGTATGTGGTCAACGGCGTTTCGGGATGACTCTATGAAAGTCACTCCGGAGGCCCCGCGGGACAATGCTTCAAATCCGAGACTGCCGGACCCTGCAAAAAGATCGAGAACCCGGGAATCCGAGATGTGCTTTCGGACATCAATGATGGCAAAAATGCTCTCTTTTGTCCGGTCGGATGTCGGACGCATCCGGACATTCCGGGGGACGGATAATTTTCTTCCCTTAAGGGTGCCGGTAATAATTCGCATAGGTGTAACCGCTCAGCTTATAGCCGGCGAAATAATTTTTTAACAGTACTGATGTTTCTGTAGATGCCTGATAAGTATCCGGCCCGGTTCAGGATGCGGCAAGTACAATTGCCGGAAAAGCCTCTTCCAGCGGAAAGCTGAATGTAGTTTCATCTGATGTAACATTCATTTTATTAAGAGAGTCCATTACAATGATTTCAGAGGACTCATCCCAGTAACTTCCCAGAACGTCACTGACTTTATCGGAGCGGTTTCCGAATACCAATACCTTTTCATGTATTCCCTGAATCCATGACAGGTGAGAAGCATACTGCAGCCACAGAAAGGGCAGGTCATCGAGGTTGTCATATCTGATGTAGGTTGCCGCGCGCAGTTTTCCCAACAGGTATGAGGATACGCTGAGCACTCCCTGATAAGCAGAAACGCACATAAAAGAGCCTCTGTGGCCGTCTAAACCAAGCCACTTCAGACCAATTTCGAAATCGGAGTGAAGCTGACCGTCAACCTCCTCGCGGAGCATCAGCGCAAACGACGTAAGATGTTCCTTTTGACGGATTGCAAGCAGCTTGAAATCCCTGTTGCTAAGAGGAAACCATTCCGGCTCGGTCTCCTGTACACCTATTCCCTGGGTCAGGATATTGAGATGGTCATAGCGTTCATCCTCTTCTTCCTGCACAGCCTTTGGCACGATTGTCCAGCACTCGGAAGAAGGAGGCATCAGCAGGTTGGTATTTGTAACCTTATGCTGCCTGACAAGCTTATTAATGACATCTGCAAGAGTCGGAAAGGTATCACTGTCGCGTTTCAGGATTGATGCCGGAATATCAAAAGAGAAATCAATTTGCCCGATATGATCAATAAAGCCGGGGTTGTCCTGGCGGGAAACAGCATAATAAAGTTTATTTGCATCAAGTCTCAGGCCAAGATGCACATCCGTTTCCGACATGATAGCGACATTAGTTCCAGTTTGCGGCGTTTCGCAGGGTAGTTCGATCCAGAGAACCTATGGCATCATCCGAGTCCGGATCTTCGAGCAAATAAATATTTGGTCTGATGGTGTCATTCAGGGCGTATTCAAAACGATTTCCGGTACGGGGAGAGTAAATCAGCGAGTCCGGATTATATTCATGCGGAGGCCGGAACTCAAACAGTGAGTCTCCTTTCGCAACCATATCTTCATCTGTTTTAAGCCACTCTACCAGATCATCGAGCGTCTGTGGGAATTCATCCTTGTTTCGTTCATGTTCCACCAGTGCATCGCGCACGGTCATCATGCGATGGCGAACCTGTTCGGTTACCTCCCGGCGTTGTTCGACTTCTTCGAAAGGAGTAGTAATTGAGTCATACAGCACCCAGGCCAAAATAATAATAATGACGGCCAGTACTCCGCTGATGATCCTGTTTCGGGTATCTATATCCATGTTGTTACGTGCTGAAATTAAAATTGAAAATGTTCACGGAACACGGTCGATCACGAAAATACGCCCGGCCGTGAAGATATGCAACTTAACATTGTTAACTAATTTAAACGATGCAGAACGTTACTCTATTTTTGACAAAATAGCCACACCGGTATTATTATCCACTGCCGGTCACAGAGTTGAACCCGTAAACGCAGAAGCCAGCATGTTCAAAATGGATGATATTATTAAAATTATTGAGAAAATTGCCGCAGTTCCCTCTTTTTCATCGTACGAGGATCGCCTTCATCCGTTAATGAATGAGTTGCTTGAGAAGGTGCCGGGGTCTGAATTATATCATGTTCCGGATAACAACCTGGTTGCGGCCGTGCCGGGAAACCGTGATGTGAAACCGGTGGCACTGACTGCCCATCTCGACAAGATCAACCATTTTGGTGAATCCCCTCCTGACCGTTTGCCTTTTCATGATGATGGTACCAGGGTGACGGGGCAGATGGATAACACTGCAGGGCTGGCCATCTGCATTTGGCTGGCTATACTTGCTGAAAAGCGTTCATTCCCTCCGCTTTATCTGCTCTTTTCCGAAATGGAGGAGAGTTACGGACTCAAACACCATCCGCATTTGCTTAAAAACGATGGCAAAGGCCTGCACCACGGGATCGGCGCTGAGCGCATATCCCGGTTCCTGATATCAGAAAACATGCTGCCGCAAGCGGTGATCACTGTGGACACCACTCCGTTGTTCAAAGAGAAGAAAGGAGTGGCCCTGTACAGCGAACACTGGAATTTTACCGGGTGCGAACCCGGGGACCCGGAGAAAAAACGTACTGATGTCGTAAGAAACCAGCTGACCGAAATCGATCCGGATCTGTTCGTATCCAATAATACCAACGACTATCTTCACTACGGGGCAGAGCTGAACCGGGACAAGAGCGCCGGAATTCCCTCGCTGGCAATCGAACCGGCCATTTATCCCTACCATACCATAAACGAAGCGGTGCATCTGGAGGACATTGCGCGGGTCATCCGCATCCTGGAACGCTGGCTTGAACGAACTGAGTGACGGATTTTCGCGCATAATTTCGTATGTTACGGGGCATGTCTGCCGGTTCCAAAACAACCGCAACGCATTTTTAACCAATTCCGAAACTCTAAAGTCATACTGTAGACAAACATGCTTTACCAGGACAAGTTTTTTTACCTTTGCCATATTCCACTCAGTGCCGAAGGTCCGGACGATGTTGAAATTATTGACAAAGCAGGCGACTCACATGCGTTTTCTGATCTCTTCAAGAAGTACGAAGAGCTCAGGTCACATGCATTTAATGAGGACGGACTGTACAGTGTTATCAGGGCAGACAAAATCTACGTGCTGTTGCGCACTACAACCCCGGATCAGGCAAAAACCGAGGCATTTGAAGAAGCACGGCCGGGATTGGTTACCAATCTGGAACATCGCGTTATGCAGGACAAAGACAAGAATGCCGTTCAGATCCTTCGGGACGTACACGATGTCGATATCAGCATCTGATCCGGACGGTTTGATTTGCTCATAACTCCGGTTACATGGCCAGTGGGAACTCATCATCGCTAAAAGAATCACTTCTTGCGTTATCGGAAGAGATCGTTGATTTGTCTGAGAAGATGGATGCGGCCGATGCGGAGGGTGACGAAAAAAAGCTGCATCAGGCTGTGAATGAACTGCGGGCGATAGGCGACCAGCTTGTTGATTACCAGGAGCAGACAACCGGTGACGATCAGGCGTTCTGCCGCTTCATGATGGGATCGGTATGCAGCCTGCTTGGATTCTGGAGTCAGGCTGAGTCATCCTACCGCAAAGCCCTGCAATACTGGCCTGAACATGTAGGCTTGCTAAATGAACTGTTTGATGCACTGGCTGCACAGAGAAAGTATGGGGAAGCAGAATCAGTAATCCGCAGAAGCATTGACCATGGCGGGGAAACGCCGCTGATAATGCGCAATCTTGCCGCTGTGCTGGTTCATCAGAAAAAATTAAATGAGGCAAAAATTGTCATGCTGAACTGTATTGCGAAATTTCCCGATGACGAAGAAAGCAGGGTGTTTCTGAAAAAACTGGAGTCGGGCGGCAGATAAAAAGGCAATAATGCATTACGGATACAAAGTAGCATGAAATCAAAAAAAAAGCATGTAAGACTCACCCCGCGTATACGTGCCGAGATTCTCTATGAGGATAAGGATGTCATTGCCGTAAACAAGCCGGCAGGGATTCTGACAGTTCCGATTCCCGGGATGAAGTCGGCCAATCTGCAGGAGCGGCTGGATGATTACCTTCGGAAACAGAAGAAGCAGGCCTGGACGGTGCACCGCATTGACAGATTTACCAGCGGGATCGTTCTGTTTGCAAAAAACCCGCGGGCCAGGAAGGATCTGATCCGGCAGTTTCGCAACCACGAGCCGGGCAGGATATATCTGGCATTGATCCGCGGTGTGCCGGATCCGCCGGAAGGCGAGCTGGTCCATCACATGAAACGGATCAAAGAGGGGTTCCGCAATGTTATTGTTCCAAAGTCTGATCCGAAAGCAAGCGAGGCACGGCTGAAGTACCGGGTTACAGAGCGGTTCAAAAATACCAGTTTGGTGGAAGTCGCACTCGTGACCGGACTTAAAAACCAGATCCGCGTTCAGTTTGCTGAAGTGGGACACCCTACTGTAGGCGACCGGCACTATGCATCAGACGAGCAGGAAGAGAAACTTATTGACCGTCAGGCGCTGCATGCTTCGCGTCTTGAATTTGTACATCCCGGCACAAAAGAAACAGTAGTAATTACCGCACCGTGGCCTAAAGACTTTCAGCGGCTGATAGTCTATTACAGGAAGAGTTGACAGAACGATAAGTTTTTCGCTATCGTTGGAGTGTGTAACAGCCAACCGAAGTTAAAAACAAGGAGATAATTATGAGCACTGTACTGGAAAAGACGGATAAGAGCATAAATATTGGACTAACTGATGAACATCGTGAGAAGATTGCAGCGGCTTTGAATCGTCTGCTTGCCGACTCATATATGCTGTATCTGAAAACGCACAATTATCACTGGAATGTGACGGGTATGAATTTCCAGCCGCTGCATGAGTTGTTTGAGGAGCAGTATACCGAGCTCGCGGAAGCCATTGATGCCATTGCCGAGCAGATCCGGACACTGGGACATTTTGCTCCGGGTTCATTCAAAGCGTATTCCAAGATAACAAGCATCGAAGAAGAAGAGGATGTGCCAAGTGCAGAGGTCATGGTAAAAAGACTTCAGGAATCAAATGAAACTCTCATCCGCACAGCAAGAGAAGCACTGGGTCCGTGCGAAGAAGCAGGTGATGAGGCGTCTCTTGACCTGGTGACCGAGCGACTGAGAAATCACTCGAAAGTGGCATGGATGCTGCGCAGCCATCTTCAGTAAATATCTGCACAGACCGTAAGCATTGCAGTTTCAGGGCAGGCCGTTTTTTTTCACGGTTTGCCCTTTTTTTTTAACGGCGGAAATAACGTAAATTCTGAAAACAGACAAAGTTACCTTGTCCATAGGGCTTGCGGAAAAGAGATTCGTATCCATTAATTACGTAACACAGGAGAAATCATGGGCATAAACAGTGAAATGGGGGAAGTTGCAGAGATGATCGTAGAGGAAATCGTTCCCTACGGACTAAACGTATTAGGTGCTATTGTCATCCTTATTGTTGGTTGGCTTGTGGCCAGCTGGGTCAGCAAACGGGTGTTCAGAGCATGCGACAAATCGGAGCGCATAGACAACACACTTTCTCCGCTTATTGCCAAAGCAGCGAAAATTATTATTCTGTTTGCTACACTGATTGCCGTTCTCGGGCAGTTTGGCATTGAAACGGCAAGCCTTGTTGCCCTGCTTGGTGTGGCGGGACTTGCAATTGGCCTGGCTTTGCAGGGAACCCTGAGCAATGTGGCCTCCGGTGTGATGCTGCTTACCTTCCGCCCGTTTAATGTAGGTGATTTTATAGATGCCGGAGGGACGATGGGTATTGTGGATGAGATCGGCCTGTTTACGACAAAAATGCATACGCTCGACAATGTGTATCTCCTGGTTCCGAATTCGAATATTTGGGGGGCAAACATCAAAAACTTCTCAAGGAATGAGCTTCGAAGGGTCGATATGGTGTTTGGTATCAGCTATTCCGATGATATCGACAAGGCTTTTGAAATTATCCAGGAGGCACTTGATGCAGATGAGCGTGTTTTGAAAGATCCCGAGCCCCTGCTTGCGGTTGGCGAACTTGGCAACAGTTCTGTTGATCTGCTGGTCAGGCCATGGACAAAGGGACCGGACTGGTGGGCTACCAGGCTTGCACTTACCAAGGACATCAAACAGAGATTTGACAAGGGTGGGATTACCATTCCGTTCCCTCAAAGAGATGTGCATCTGTTTCAGAAAAATGGCGGGAAATAGCCGCTTTCCGTTAACCGCGGTGCCGGTCCGGGCACGACAAGCTGCATGAACATGAAGGAATGTGCAGGTGATCATCCGGCACATTGTTCGCAAATATACATAAATACATCCCAATGGAGTATTATAAAAACAAGACGGTGCTGGTCACCGGTGCGTCTTCGGGGATAGGCATATCCTTCAGCCGCCTGCTGGCATCTTACGGGGCAGATCTGGTTATAACCGCAAGAAGGAAAGATCGCCTTGAAAAACTGGCTGACGAAATAAGCAGGGAATTCAAATCAGATGTAACCATCATAGCATGTGATTTGTCTGAACCGGAGAGTGCGGCGAAGCTGGTTGAGGATATCGGTAAAAAGGGTTTGCAAATTGATATCCTTGTCAATAATGCCGGTTTCGGTTTTAACGGCTTGTTCATGGATGGCAGTGTGGAGATGTATGAGCAGATGATGCAGCTGAATATGAATACACTTGTAAGCCTTACCCGCCTGTTGCTGCCTGATATGATCCGCAGAGGGGAAGGCGGGGTGCTGAATGTGTCTTCCATGGCGGGATTTCTTCCGATTCCCTATTTCTCCGTTTACTCCGCTACCAAGCAATTTGTTATCAACTTCTCCAGGAGCCTGCGAAGGGAGCTCAGGAGTACCGGCGTTCATGTCAGCGTTTTATGTCCAGGTCCGGTCAGGACGGAGTTTATGTCCCGGGCCGGGGTTGACAGGCGAAAAACCGCATTCAGATTACCGCAGAATCCGGAGGAGGTTGCATTGAAAGGCCTGCGGGGGCTTGTCCGCAACAGATCCCTGCAATTATCACGGTCCTTTTTGCGCATACCCTATCTGCTAAGCAAGTGGCTTCCTGTGCGTCTGGGCCTTGTAATCGGGGAAGTTGCGATGAAAAAATAATTTAAAAACAAAGTCCACTTTTGAAGAACATCCGCGATATTTACTATTCCGGCTTTTTTTGTTATTCTGATATGCTGTTATTAATCACTTTTCCAAAGCTGATAAAAAACTGTAACCAGTACGGATTGAGTAATTTAGCCGGTACTGTCTCACAAGTACATGCCGATTGTAGTTTTAGAGATTTAACTATTAGTTATTAATTGTAGTTGTTCCTGATCAATGGAAAAAGAATATTCAAAGATTACCAGTGACGGCCGGATCATTCAGATAGACAATAAATACTTTGAGGGCAAGGAGTTATCAAAAGCTGACCCGGAGCACCAGGATGATGCCGTTCAATACTTCACCAGAATGTTTTCCGGTCTTGAAAAATATGTAGATGCATGCCTGCGGACTGTAACTAATATGGAAGATCCGGAACAGCGAAACAGCAAACTGCAAATTCTTCGGGAAGAAGTGAAAAATGCCAAAGCTATCGGCGACTTTGATGCATTGATGGGGAAAATTGATGAAGCATCCGGAGAGTCCCGGCCCCCGGAACAGTCAGTTTCTGATAAAGAACCGGCCGATGCCGGACGTGCTGAGCAAGTACAAGAGACCCCCGAAACCGGAGAAAGCGGGGATGACAGGGATGCTGATAAAAAAGTGCCTGATACTGAAAAAGCCGAAACTGAAAAACCTGAAAGTGAAAAGAAAGACGAAGAAAAACAGCTTAAGCCGGCTGCTGATTACCCGGAGCCGGTGTCTGAACTGGCTGAACTGACAGAAAAAGCCGAGTCATTGTCCGGGCAAAGTGACTGGCAGTTTGTGCAGCATGAACTGGATAACATTCGCTTCAAATGGGAAGAAATTCTGCAGGCGGATGAAACTCTTTCATCGGAAGACAGCTACCCCGAGTTGCTGGAACGCAGATTGGCTGCGGAAAAAGAATTTGCCAAAAGAAAGGAAGACTGGCAGAAGCAGCGCCGCGAGCGGAAGCGTCAGAATCTTGACAGACGTGCAAAAATATTGGACAAGCTTCAGGATGTTATCGATAAAAAACGGTGGCAGGCTTTCAGGGAGGTTAATAAGCTCAATAATCAATGGGAAGACATCAAGGATGTTCCCAACGACAGTGAAAGTGAGGAACAGGAGAAAAAGTTCAGAGATTTGATGAAAGAGTTCAATGACAAGAAAGTGGAGATTCTTGTCAAAAGAGCTCAAAAGGAGGAAGAAAATCTTGTCGGAAAACTCACCGTTCTCGAAAAAATGGAGCAGATAGTTTCATCTCTCGGAGAGGATTCAGAGAACTGGGAGCAGACGGATAAAGAGATGGAGGAGCTGTCACGGCAATGGAAAAAAATTGGAAGGGTTCCCGCAGAGCAGGCAGACCAGGTCTGGGAGAAGTTTAAAACCGTCAGAGATGAGTACTTCGCAAAAAAGATGAAGTACAACAAGGCCTTCCGTAAGAAAACGCAGAAAAATATACGGAAGAAAACTGCGCTTTGTGAAACCGCAGAAAAACTGCTTGAGGATGATGATCTGGCGGTGGCAGTCAGAGAAATGAACAATCTCCATAAGAAGTGGAAGCAGATCGGCCCTGTTCCCAAAGAGAAAAATGACGAGCTGTGGGAACGCTTCAATGAGGCTACGCGCAAGTTCAACGAAAGAAAAAGCCGGAATCTTGATACTATTCGTGAACAGGAGCGAGAGAATTACGAAAAGAAAGCAGCCTTATGTGAAAAAGCAGAGGAGATCAGGGACCGGACGGATTGGACCGAAGCTGCATCTGACATGCAGAAACTGATGGAGACCTGGAGGGAGACCGGACCCGTACCCAGAAGAAAGGCCCAGAAAGTGTGGAATCGTTTTAAAAAAGCGATGGACACATTTTATGAAAACAGGAATGAATTTTACAAGTCTGTTCGCGAAGAACAAAAGGCCAATCTTGAAGAGAAGCGCAAGGTTATTGATGAACTTTCCAGACTGGCCGGGTCGGAAGAGCCGGATAAAGCAGTTGATCAGTTCAAAGAGTTGCAGGAAAAATTTAAGAAAGTCGGTTTCGTGCCGTTAAGAAAGAAAAGTAAAATTGATAAAGATTATAAGGAGGTATGCGACACCTTCTATCAGCGATTGCGGGAAAAAGGAAAGGGAGCAAATGCTGAACGTGCTTCCTCTGCAGATAAATCACGGCGATCCGAGTTGTTTCGTTTGAAAAAAGAGTGCGATGAACTTCATGAGGAGATCATGAAATATAAAGATACCATGACGTTCATAAATCCGGGAGGCAAAGGCAATGTCCTGATTGATGAAATTCAGCAAAAAATTGACAAAACAGAGGAAAAACTTGAAAAAAAACAGGAAAAGCTGGAACAGTTGAGAAGGGATCAGGAGGAGTAAGATTTTACGCAACCTTGGCACTGTTCCTGTTGATAAAACAAATTTCAAATAAAAGTAAAAAAAATATAAATTGCGCCTAAATCCCTATGATCTAGGCAGATAAAAATCAGGCGATGGCTAAAGTAAAAAAAGAGGTCAAGATACTGATGATCGAAGATGATCTGACACTTTGTGATCTTGTCGGATCATTCCTTGAAAAAAAGGGGTATGTTTTTTATCAGCACAATACATTCGAGGGAGCGATAGATCGCGTAAAGCAGGTCAGGCCCGATCTGATCATCATGGATTTGCATTTTCCGGACGGCAACGGTCTTCACCTGTGCAAGACCCTGAAGGATGACAAAGACTATAACAAAATTCCCATTCTGGTACTTACCGGACGCGATTACCCTGTCGAAAAAGAAGTGGCCATGAAGTCCGGAGTGACGGATTTCTTCCACAAACCGATGGTGTACAGTAAACTCACTGAAAAAATCGATGAAATACTCGGTGAGTCCATAAAACTCACGTTCTGGGGTGTGAGAGGATCAGTTCCATGTCCGGGCGCAAAATATGCGGAATTCGGCGGCAACAGTACATGCCTTCAGGTAAAGATTCCCGGTCAGAAAAAAATGCTCATCATTGATGCCGGGACCGGCCTGCGGGTGCTTGGTGATGAAGTTGATAAAAGCGTTGAAAACTGTGAGGGCCGGATTTTCCTGACCCATGCACACTGGGACCATATTCAGGGTTTTCCGTTTTTCAAGCCGCTTTATAAAGAAGGAAACAAGTTTCAGGTTCACATGCCGCAGCAGATATCCGGTTCAACCAAGGAAGTGCTGGTTGACCAGATGTCGTACACATATTCCCCCATAACCTCTCACATGTTCAAGGCTGATCTGGAGTATCTGACCCAGACCCGGGGTTTGCAGCGCTATGACGGGTATAGTGTGGAGCATATAACGGCTAATCATCCCGTTGAAACGGCAATTTACAAGTTTGAGATTGGTAAGCGCAGTTTCGTGTTTGCACCGGATAATGAGCTGAGTACCAAAGATGAAAGCAGTTCCAAAGGGAAAAGCTATGCCTACCTGAAGCAATTTGACTCCTTTGTTTCAGGGGTGGATGTTCTTATTCACGATTCCCAGTTCGATTACGAGGAGTATCAGCATAAACAAAGATGGGGTCATTCTGCATGGGAAATCGTGGTCGAACGATCCATAAAGAATGGAGTCAAGCATTTGATCCTGACCCATTTTGGTCCGGATTTGGTTGACGATGATCTGTTTCGGATTGAGGAAGAAGCCCAGGAAATGGCCAGGGGCACTGATACGCACGTAGAACTGGCCCGGGAGGGCAAGGTATTTCGTTTTCCTGCCTGATTGCCTTCATCAGCATGCCAGGCCAGGTCGAATCAGATGAATCACCGGGTACGGGTATCCTAAAAATAATACCGGATTCCGATACCACTGTTCCCGGTAAATGATGTTTCCGGAACCAGCTCCAGTATAGGCACAATTTCCAGAAACAGCTCAAAGGGATCATTGTCAAAATGATATGCAATGCCCAGAGGAAACCGTACGCCCAGCTTGTTGTCACTGTCAAACCGAAGTCTTCCCCCTGCACCGAAGTATAAAGGCAGTTCTCCCCGATCCACTTCCAGGATGTTGAATCTGTAAAAAAGATAATCCAGGTGAAGATGAAGCTTCGGATTGTCTCTCAGGTGCCATGCGGCAGCACCCGAAAAAGCATTTGACTGTGAGACCCTGTAAGCTACACTGATGCCTGTCGGATCACCGAGTATTACACCGATACCCCTGCTCCTCTGATAATCCTGGCTGCTGGCAGGCATACTGAAAGCAGTCAGGAAAATGATAATTGCGGCAATTGATAAGACAGACTTCATAGGAACTCTCATTTTTGTCATTTT
Organism: Natronogracilivirga saccharolytica; assembly: GCF_017921895.1. Taxonomy (NCBI): domain Bacteria; kingdom Pseudomonadati; phylum Balneolota; class Balneolia; order Balneolales; family Cyclonatronaceae; genus Natronogracilivirga; species Natronogracilivirga saccharolytica. The sequence goes on along the minus strand of NZ_JAFIDN010000006.1, from coordinate 103,020 downwards.
TGGCAAGGATCACCTTTCGGTATGTCGCCTGTGACCAAGATATCCAAAAAAAGTGCAGAACCGAAAGTGATTTCTGCGGGTACTGTAAAACAGAAACCCTGTTCCGGATGGGTAGTTGAATTTAAATTAGTATTATTAGATATCCCATGGCACGGCAGGAACATATCCGCCTGAATGCCGTTTTAATATAAAATGCCCCAAAAATTCAAATTGAATCAGCCAATGAAACGAATACTCTACACTCTGTTATTTGTAGTTGCCATATCTTGTGCCGCACCGGCAGAAGACCGAAATGCCGTCATACTTATTTCAATCGACGGTTTCATGCCCGAGTATCTGGATCGCACCGAAACACCCAATTTTGATCGTATGGTTGAGCGGGGTGTAAAAGCGGAACACATGATTCCCGTGTTTCCAACGTTGACATTCACCAATCACTACTCCATCGTCACCGGACTCTATCCGGAAAATCACGGGATTTTGTCAAATACAATGTATGACCCGGAATGGGATGCCACCTTCAGCCTGGGAAACCGTGAAGAACTGGTCAAGGGCCGGTGGTATGAGGGCGAGCCGCTATGGGTTACAGCCGAAAACCAGGGTGTGCGTACCGCCTCCATGTTCTGGGTCGGCAGTGAAGCCGAAATTCAAGGTGTGCGGCCGACTCGCTGGAATGATTATGACGGATCCCTGCCTCATGAACAGCGTATTGATTCGGTTATCACCTGGCTTACGCTTGATGATGAAACCCGTCCGGATTTTGTCACACTTTATTTCAGCCGTCCGGACTCCGAGGGACACAGTCATGGTCCGGACAGTGAAGAGGTTACCCGCGCCATAGCCGGCATGGACCAAGACATGGGGTATCTGATGTCCGAGCTTCAGCGTACAGGACTTGAAGAATCAACCAATATAATCATTGTGTCTGACCATGGCATGGCTGCCCAGTCCGAAGACAAGGTGATTTTTCTGGATGAAATCATAGATCTTGATGATGTGCATGTAGTCGGATGGGGACCCGTCTCGATGATTCGTCCGGATGAAGGCAAGAGGGAAACCGTTTACAATCAGTTGAAGGAAAACGAAGAAAATTACCGGGTATATTACCGTGATGAGCTGCCGGATGAGTTCCGTATCGGAAATCATCGCAGGACCCCGGAGATCATTATGGTTGCGGATTTGCCCTGGGCGATCACCAGTACGTCCTTTTTTGAGCGCAGGGGGGTACTGGCGGGGAATCATGGATGGGATCACCGTGAGCCGGAAATGCAGACCTTCTTTCTGGCGAAAGGACCGGATTTCCATGAAGCGCTGCACGTTGAACCTTTTGAACTGATTCACATCTACGAGTTGGTATGTCATATCCTGGATCTGGAGCCCGCGAATAACGACGGATCACTGGAAGAGGTCCGTCACTTTTTGCTCGAATGACAGCTTTGAGAAGCTTCAAAAGGTTATTTGGATTGAATCTGACTTATATTTCAGATAATTTGCCCTGCAATTGCCGCAAGAGTAATAATAAAGCAGTATTTGGCTGAGGTCATCAGCTCAAAACGAAATTAAGAACCAAGCCAAGGACATATCGCATGACTTACGTAGTAGCAGAACCGTGCATTAATTGCAAATATACCGATTGTGTCACAGTTTGCCCTGTTGATGCATTCAGGGAAGGTCCGAACTTCCTCACCATTCACCCTGATGACTGCATCGATTGCGACGCCTGTGTGCCTGAGTGTCCGGTAGAGGCCATCTTCCCGGACGATGAAGTTCCTGAAAAATGGGAGCACTACATCGAGCTGAACGAGCGTCTGGCCGAACTCTGGGATGACAAGGTGATCAACGAGCAGAAGGATCCTCTTCCTGATGCCGACGAGTGGGCTGAGAAAGAGAAAACTGTCGATATGATTGAGGGACAGTAGCACCGGTCACAATCATGTTGCATATATCAGGATAAACTGTGCCCAATACAGAATCCGGTGATATTTCTGACAAGCGCTTTGTCCTCAAGGGCAAGGCGCTTGCTGCTTCCGGGCTTGTCGAGGTTGATACCCCTGCAGCCATGGGTATCCTGAATGTGACCCCCGATTCTTTTTCTGACGGAGGCATTTACAGCAGAGCAGATGAAGCAGCCAGGCGCACAGAGCGCATGATCAGGGAGGGCGCGGCTATTGTGGATATCGGGGGCGAGTCTACCCGCCCGGGATCGGAACCGGTATCCGGACAAGAGGAGCTGGATCGCGTGATACCGGTGATAGGCAAGGTCGTCCGCACTTTTCCGTCAACGATGTTTTCCATCGATACGACAAAATATGAGGTGGCCCGGCGTGCTCTCGATTATGGCGTGCAGATGATCAACGACGTCAGCGGCCTTCAGAAAGAGCCCCGGCTTGCAGACCTTGCTGCTGAGTACGAAGCGATACTGGTTATCATGCACAGCCGCGGAACTCCGAAAGTTATGCAGCATAGTCCGCAGTACGGTGATGTCATTGGAGAAATTGCGGGATTTCTGAAAAAACAGGCGGAAATGGCCGGAAAGAGGGGAGTTGAGCAGGTGGTAATTGATCCGGGAATTGGCTTTGGAAAAACTGTAAATCACAATCTGCAAATCATTGCACAATTCAATACCTTTAAAGCATTGAGGTATCCGGTTTTGATCGGAGCTTCCAGGAAGTCGGTGATCGGGAAGGTTCTGGCTGATGACAGCGGTGAACGCCCGGTCGACCAGCGGCTTGCCGGGACACTGGCGCTTCATTATCATGCACTTATGCAGGGTGCTGATATACTGCGTGTGCACGATGTCCGCGAAGCCGTTGACGGCATCAACATATACAGATCGGTAAGAAACATCAGATAACCGGCTGTTGCGGCACTTCCGGGGCACTTTCAAAACCTTCTGATATCTTGTTTCCTGTTACCCGCAACCTCTCACAACAGATACCACGTTGGAAATCTTACCATTCGGATTTCTGGAATTCGGCCTGAAAGACTTCATTGAGACGCTGATAATAGCGATGGTCATCGTTTTGCTTTACCGATGGATTCGCGGGTCATTCGCCGTTCCTGTTGTGATAGGACTTGTCATCGTTTTTGCCATCAATGCTGCTGTGAGTCTGTTCGGACTTACCACAATTAATTTTATTCTGCGACGTCTGCTGGATGTCGGTATTCTTGCAGTAATTATTATTTTTCAGCCTGAGATCCGAAAACTGCTGTACAACATTGGTCAGAATACCAGTCTCTACAAATTTTTCGACCGTGGCGGATCCTATTCGGTGATTGACGAGGTAATAGAGGCGGTGAAATCTCTTTCACGTTCTAAAACCGGAGCACTGATCGTTTTTGCGAAGGGTGCGACACTGAATGATCTGGTAGACAAAGGTGTGGAACTGGATGCATCTGTAAGCAGCGAGCTGCTGCTTACCATTTTCAACCGTGGAACACCTCTGCACGATGGTGCTGTAATAATACGGGATAACAAGATTGTAGCGGCAAGCGCCTATCTCCCGATAAGTCAGAACCCCAATATTTCATCTGTTTTTGGCACGCGGCACAGAGCAGCGCTGGGAATCAGTGAAGTGAACGATGTACTGGTTATTGTGGTATCAGAGGAAACAGGGCGGGTGTCGATTGCCCAGAACGGAGCCCTGACCAGTGGCATGACCATTCAGAAACTGCGTTATGAAATGCAAAAACACCTGGGAGAGAAGTCTGATGAAGATCCGGAGATGTCCAGCTTCCGTCAGTCGGAACTGGAAAGCTCCTGACTCAGTCAGCTTGAGGAATAGCAGGGTTCAATTTTTGATCCGGCAGAACGGACTTCGCTTCGCAATGCAATCAAATGCTGCGGATGGAAAAAAATAAAAATATTGGAACGATTCGGGGAGTCCGGGAATTATTGTTTTGATAGAGTGGATTTATGCCATGTATATGAATGGTAAATTGCTCTAATTGTTACAGTATGTTCCGCATATATTATTGCATTGCAATCCTGTGCACATAAACCTATACTAATACTGCAATTTGAATATGGATATCCTTGAAGTTATAAAAATAATTCGCGCTCATGCCAAAGACGAGAAGTCTGTTGAGGCATTAAAGGATCTGTTTGAAGAAATTATTGAAGAAAGAGATCAGGCAAAGAAAGAGCTTTCACTTCTTGAAGCCGCCATCAGAAATGATTATGAATCCATCGTAATAACAGAACTTGACCTGGAAAGCCCCGGACCCAGAATTGTGTACGTTAACCAAGGGTTTGAAAAAATGACCGGATACAAAAAAGAGGAGGTCATCGGGCAGACGCCGAGAATTTTACAGGGTCCCAAGACTGATCGTGAAACGCTGGATCGTCTGAAAGATAACCTGATTGAAGGCAAGGCGTTCTTCGGACAAACCGTGAACTACCGCAAAGACGGATCTGAGTTCATCAATCAATGGGATATCCATCCTCTTGTTGATGAAGGCGGAAAAATCACCCACTGGGTTTCTTATCAGCATGATATCACCGAAAGAAAACGTGTTGAGCAGACCCTCGTGGACAGCAAAGTGGAAATGGATGATTTCTATGAGACGTCCAAACGAACTATTCTGGATATTGCCGGCGACGGTACCATCAGGTTTGCCAATAAATCTTTGCAGGAGCTGATCGGTTATGAGAAGGAAGAGCTCCAGAAAATGAAAGTCTGGGAGATAATGCCCGAAAAACACGGGGCTATTCTCAAGGAACGCTTTCAGGAGCTTTGGGATGCCAATTTTGAAACACAGTCTGACTACCGGTTTATTTTTGAGCACAAAAGCGGATTGCCGATTCAGGTGGAAGCTACCATCAAGCCGCTGGAGCTCAAAACAGAAAAAGTAATGCGGATGGAAGTCAGTAATATTTCTCTTCGCAAAAAGGTTTTGAAGACATTGTACCAGCGGAATCAGGACTTCAGCCGCATTTTCAACACCAAAAGCGATTTCAAATACGGTCTCAGTTTCAGCGAAGCTGGGGCGCCGGAGTTCCGCTGGTTGTCAGAAGATCTGGAGAATATCACCGGTTATGATCCGTCAGAGTGCGAAGGGCACGAAGGATGGAAGAAGCTGGTTCATCCAGATGATCAGGCCAAAGCGGTTGAGCATTTGAAGAAAGTGATTGACGGGCGGTCAATGTGTACCGAATACCGGCTGGTCAGTAAGAACGGAGCAGAAATTCCTGTAATGGACTATGCCAAACCTGTTGAGATCAATACTTTTGATATCAAAGGGGCCGTAGCTCTTGTGAAAAAGGGACAGGAAGAGAGTGCCGGGAATGGTCGTTCCTGATTAACGTATTCAGGAACCCGTCTGCCTGCCTGCTTTCCGCATGCCTGATTAAAATCTGCAACCGGAAGCTGCGTGCTGCAACAGGCTTGAGGCTTATTTTCTGCTGTCCCAGACTATTTCCGATGTGTGCCGGCTTTCTCTGCCGGTACCGTCGGATATCTGATGCCGGCAGGAAAAGCCGTGAGAGCAGATGATACCATTATCATTGATTTTCCTGATCTGAGGAAAGAGTGTCAGCTCACCGATATCCATGGACACTTTGTAGTTTTTTTCCTCATAGCCAAAACTGCCGGCCATTCCGCAGCAGCCGGTTTTCATTTCGACAGGAAGATAATTGGCTCGTTTCAGCGCCTCCAGAACCGGACTGTTTCCGACCAGGGCCTTGGAATGACAATGTCCGTGAACATGTACTTGCTGACCGACACCATTAAAGCAATCAGAAAACCGGTCTTCATCAATTTCGTCAGTCAGAAACTCCTCAAACATGAAAGATGCGGCGGCTACATTTCTGGCATCCTCAAGCTGATCATCGTCACACAGATCAAGGAACTCGTCCCGGAAAGTAAGGATTTCGCTGGGTTCAAGTCCGACAAGCCGGAAATCCGAATCAACGTACGGCTTCATTTTTTTAATATTTGTTTGGGCGATCGTTTTTGCCTTGTCTAATATGCCACGCGACAGGTGTGTCCGGCCGCTTTCAAGCGGACCAACCACATGGACATGGCACCCCAGTCGCTCAAGCACAAGCAAAGCCGCTTTTGCTACAGATGGCTCGTGATAATCGGTAAACCAGTCCACAACCAGTACTACTTTTTTTGTGTTTTCATCTGCAGGGCGCATTTTATTAGACCGCCGGAATTTCTTGTACCAGCTCATGAAGGTCTGAGAGGCAAAATCCGGCAGCTTGCGTTCCGGATGGACATTCAGCAGATACTGATAGATGCCTTTTACGGGCGCAAGGCTGTTGATGTAATTGACAAGCGGAGCAAATGTGCCGGCAAGAGGATAAAGCAGGGCGGCATTCCCAAAAAATTGCGAGCTGAGCGAGGTGCCGTTTTTTTGATGCCAGCCGTGGGTAAACTCGGCTTTCATTTTGGCCATGTCCACATTTGCCGGGCACTCTGTTTTGCACGCTTTGCAGCTCAGGCACAAATCGAGGGCATCCTTGATTTCCTGAGCTGTAAATCCATCCTGCTGGCGGTTTGAGAAAATCTGGCGAAATACATTGGCGCGGCCGCGGGTACTGTCCTTTTCCTCAAGCGTGGCCATGTAGGAAGGGCACATGGTACCGCCGCTTTCTGCTTTTTTCCGGCATACACCGGCACCATTGCACAACTCCAGTGCCTCTCCGAATCCGTTTTCAGCGCGCCACTTGAATACGGTATCCACCTTAATTTCCGGATATTCCGGAGAATAGCGGAGGTCTGTGTCCATCGGCTCAGGATCTATAATTTTGCCCCGGTTCAGCAGGTTGTCCGGATCCCAAAGTGTTTTGACTCTGCGCAGCAGCTGCATGATTTCCGGTCCCACCATGTGTTCGATAAGATGTGACCGAAGCCGGCCGTCACCGTGTTCACCGGAAAGAGAGCCGCGGTATTTGGCGACCAGATCGGCAACTTCTTCCGCAATCGCCTTCATTTTATCGATGCCTTCCTGTGTCTTGACATTGAGAATGGGTCGCAGATGCAGTTCACCTACGGAAGCGTGGGCGTAGTAGACGCTTTCGGTGTCATGCTTTTTCAGAATTTTCTGAAAGTCGGCGATGTAGTCAGGAAGATCTTCCACCCTTACCGCAGTGTCATCAACAAATTCGGGTGATTTTGAGTCGGAAAGATAGCCCATGAGCAGACCAAGTCCGGCTTTTCTCAAATTCCACACGCGAGCCTGTTCATCCGGCTGCTCCATGATACTGTGTGCATAGCCATGCTTCTTTTCCTTCAGCCGGTCTTTGAGACTGTTTGCCCGATCGCGAAGCTCATCCATGTCATCACCCTGAAACTCTATAATCAACAGCGCCTTGGGATCGCCTTCCAGGAAGAAGCGGTTTCGGTTCTGTTCGACATTGCCTTTCGTAGCATCCAGGATGAACTGATCGACCAGTTCCACTGCAGCGGGATCGAATGCAACGGCTTCGACGGTGCTGCGCAGGGCCTCGTGAAGTGATTCAAACTGAGGAATGAGCAGCAGTTTGTGCTTCTCCAGCTTTTCGAGGCGCACGACCGCTTCGTTAAACAACGCAAGTGTACCCTCGCTCCCGCACAGCATTTCACACATATTGAACGGACGTCCGCCGGGTGTAATCGGATGCATTTCGCACAATTTATCCAGCGCATATCCGGTATTGCGGCGTTTTACCTCCGGGTGGGGATACTTTTCGAGGATGAGATCCCTGTTATCTTTCAGCAGGGAAATCATCTCACGGTAAATTTTACCCTCGAAAGTGTCCGACTCCATTTTTTGATGCAACTTATCTTCGTCAAGCGGTTTGAAAGTGGCGCGGCTTCCGTCGCTTAAAATGACATCAAGTTCAATGACATGCTCTCTTGTCGTTCCGTATTTGATGGAGTAGGAGCCGCAGGAGTTATTGGCGATCATGCCGCCAAGCATACACCGGTCGGTCGTGGAAGTGTCCGGACCAAAGAGCAGTCCGTGTTTGCCGGCTTCCCGGTTCAGCTGATCCCGGATGACTCCCGGCTGAACCCTGGCGGTGCGGTTGTCCGCATCAATATCCAGTATGTGGTGCATGTGACGGGAAATATCGGCAACAATTCCATCACCGGTAGTCTGACCTGCCAGGCTGGTACCGGCAGCACGCATGGTGACAGATAGATTCTTACTTCGTGCCTGATCCAGAAGCTGTATCAGGTCTTCAGGCGATTTTGGAAACGTAACTGCTGAAGGCAGCTCCTGATACAGGGAAGCGTCACTCGAGTAAAGCTGGCGTGTAAGAGTATCGGTATAAAATGTCAGGGGAGAAGGCGAGTGAGCCGTTTTCGAAGCAGAGGTAGACATAAAAAAATGATGTTTTTCAGGCGATCGTAATCAATTGCAAATTCTGAAATAATTTTCTGTCCCGTAATAATTGACAGGGTGTTGATATTCCTGCAGTTGTGAGCAGGGGTCAGATATACAGGTGCATATATTGGTAAAACTGTGGAAAGATACAAATTCAGGCAGTAATTCAACAGGTAAGAAACGTATGTCTGACAGGTGGCGGTTGCTATCAATACAGAATTGAATTACAGTAACGATCCGGAAATGATTGCAAAATGGGTTCAGATATGGTAAAAGAAATGCCGTGCAATCATCCGGCATGCATGTTCCGGATGTGAAAACAAGGGCAAAATTTTTGCATTTTGAGGTTTTTTGCAAGGATTTGTTCGTTTTTATGATTAAAAACAGAACGACATGATACTGTCAGATTCAACAATAACTGACTTTTTTATTTAGAAAAGCGGTTGCATTTATTAAGTTATTTTTCACATCTTTGTTGCAAATACTTACAGCCGGCAAATACATTTGAGTCGCATTTAATTATTGAATATCACTAACACAGGATAAATACCATGAAAGAATACGTCGTAGGGATAGATATTGGCGGTACGTTCACCAAATTTGGCTTTGTAGACAGAGATGGAAAAATATTTGAAGAGGGCTCCTCGCCAAGTGACAAATTTGACAAAATCGAGGATTACCTGGCAAATCTGTTCAAGGATATCAAGGAGCGTGAAAAAAACCTGGAGGCCCCCTGCAAGGTTATTGGTGTCGGAATCGGAGCTCCTAACGGAAACTTTTACCGCGGAACCATTGAGAATGCTCCGAACCTGAACTGGAAGGGCATCATTCCGCTGGCTGAGATGGTTAACAAATACTACGACGTTCCTGTGCGTCTTACCAATGATGCCAACGCAGCGGCACTCGGGGAAAAAGTTTACGGTGGTGCACAAGGCATCGACAATTTTATCATGATCACTCTGGGAACCGGCTTGGGAAGCGGAATTATTGTCAATGGTGATCTGGTCTACGGACATGACGGGTTTGCAGGTGAGCTTGGACATACCAATGTTGAAGTGGATGGCCGGCAGTGTGGCTGCGGAAACAAAGGATGCCTGGAAACCTATGTCTCGGCGCCCGGCATCAAGCGAACAGTGTTTGAGCTCCTTGCTCATGACAGCAGGGGATCCAATCTGGTAAAGTATTCATTCGATGAGATGGATTCGGAGCTGATATACAATGAAGCAAAAAAAGATGACCCGGTCGCTCTCAAAGCCTTTGAGATCACAGGGAAAATTCTTGGCAGAAAACTTGCCGATTCCGTTGCCCATACCAGTCCGAAGGCAATCTTCCTGTTTGGGGGTCTTGCCAAATCCGGTGACTACATTCTGAAGCCCACGAAGAAATATCTCGAAGAATTTGTAATGGGTCCGTTTAAGGGTAAGGTTGATGTCAAGCCATCTCAGCTTATGGACCGGAATGTCGCCGTGCTGGGATCAAGTTCACTTATCTGGAAAGATGTCAAGTAGCAGAAAGTATGCAGCTCAGTCAGCAGAAGGGGATTATCATCAATAAGGTCAATTATTAATCAAATCATAAATCATGTCAAACAATCTGGACAGTAAAACCATGAAAGTGGGAATGGTATTCATTTCCATGGTCTTCTTCATTTTCGGGTTTGTCACTACGTTTATTATTACGCTGAGTGACCCCGTAATGGAAGCATTTGACCTGAGTTATACCGAGGCATTTCTGGTTAACTCAGCTTTTTTTATTTCATATGCCGTTTTTTCAATACCAGCAGGCTGGGTAGTCAAGACGATTGGATACAAAAACTCCATTGTTGCAGGACTGCTCATTTATGCGGTGGCCGGATTCCTGTTTTATCCTGCAATCGGACTGGAATCCTACCCTTTCTTCCTGGGTGCCATTTTCATTCTTTCACTGGGAACAGTTCTGCTTCAGACTGCTGCCAACCCGTATGTGACAGAGCTTGGTCCGTCGGAAACAGCTTCCGGCCGACTGAATCTCACCCAGTCACTGAACTCAATTGCAACCTGGCTGGCGCCGCTTTTCATTGTAGCGCTTATCATACCTGCCGAAGCTATTGACGGTGCGGTCGAGGAAGTCATTGCAGAAGCTGCGGTTCAGCCGGGTGATTTGCTGCTTCCTTTTCTGATTATCGGAGGGGTAACCCTGGTTATCGGTATTGCCGTAGCATGGATCCGGCTGCCGAATCTCAGCCAGGAAGGTGAAGGCAATTTCTCCAGTACCTTCAAGTACAGACACATGCTCTTTGGCGCTTTCGGGATCTTCTGTTATGTGGGAGCCGAAGTGAGTATCGGAACCGCCATATCATCCTATATAGTGCAGCCGGACCTTGGCGGAGGCATCAGCCGGTCTCTTGCAATTCAGTTCGTAGGACTCTACTGGGCAGGTGCCATGATCGGCCGTCTGTTCGGGGCCATTTCGATGTCCGATATAAAGAACAAGCAAACCAAGATGCTGATGGTTCTCGGTGTCCTGGTCTGGGCATTCATTGTAAGTTTCTATACGCTTGACTGGAACCTGCAGATGGCGATGGTATTTCTTGGATTTGCCGTCCTTAATTATGGACTGATGCAACTTGGTGTTGGCAATGCCAACCGGATCCTTGCTATCTTTGCCATTGTAGCAATGGTTCTGGCAATAACTTCCATGCTGTCTACAGGACGTTTGGCGCTGTGGACGATTGTGACCATTGGTCTGTTCAACTCAATCATGTTCCCGAATATCTTTTCTCTTGCAGTTAAAGGACTGGACAGGAGCGAAGTCAGTCTGGCATCGGGTATCATCAATACCATGATTGTAGGTGGCGCGATAGTCCCGGTTGTAACAGGAGCCGTTGCGGATCTTTACAATATTGAAGTGGCATTCATCGTACCTGTTATCTGCTACGCTTATATCCTGTTCTTCGCATTGGTCGGAAGCAAGATCAAACCCAAGGAGGGTGCTGCCGCAGCTCCGTCACCAACAATGGGTGCTGATCCATCTCATAAAGAGTAATGAGCAATGATCAGGCATGAGGTGAACCGGATTGGTTCATCATCATGAATCAGACAATGCCAAAGGCCGTTTCCCTTTGATCCGGAAGGGAGGCGGCCTTTGCTTTATTTGATCGAAATGCTGTCCAGGACCTGCCAGGCGTCAGGTCCGTATTCAAACAATACATCAAGCAGGCCGCATCCGGGTACAAAACCGGGGAAGTGCTGGCGGTATTCCGGGATCCAAAACTCCGTACCGGCCGCATCGGGGTGCGGCTTCTGGTAGTTGCGGCTCCGGGGCTCCTGCCAAACGACGGGATCCTGCAAGTCAGTGTGTCCGGAAAGCATCCGGCCAGGTGTTTCTGCCGGGGAATCCGTTTCAGCTGACTCCGGACAGTTGCTTTTCAGCTCACTCATCCAGTCAAAGGAAATAGAACATTCCAGGTAGGTGAACTGCCGCTCCATCATGTGCCGGACCGCATCCAGCAGCATCTCACACTCCGATGCTGCCTCCAGATCCGCGCGGATTTCCGGCTCGTAGTAATCAAAATAGAGGCTGTTGCGATAATTGAATTCAAGGGCCTGCCAGTGATGCTTCAGCCATGGGCGGCCATGGTCGATTCTTACCTGATTGACGGGCTTTCGGCGATCTTCGGTTGCAACCGGTATGGTGAGCCACTGGTGTCCGTCAGGGGTGCGGATTTTCGTTCGGTGAACCCGGCTTTTTCTTGAAAACGGATGTTCATCATCCAGAATTATATGACCGGCCAGCAGGGCGCGGGCCAGCCACTCCAGATCCGGAGAATATCCCGGCAGCAAAAGCGCCACCGCTGCCGGTCTGGAGCTGCCGCTTCCGGAATCGGGTGTCATGGATGGCATTTTTTCCAGTTTGACGTTATCAGCCTGTCCGGCCTGTATGTTTATACGCAACAAGCGAGGGGCAAAAAGCCTGTTGCCCCATCATTGCCGGCAAAATGAACATTCCGATATATTGAATCGCAAACCGAAAATATCGCAGTACGCATTAAGAAAAAAGTTGAGTTTCATGCAAGAGCAGAGGGGAGTGACCCGGTTTCATAAAAAAAGCAAAATTTGCCGGTGTTTATTCTCACGGATGAAAAGCAGGTACAATACTTGTACCTTTGGGTAAATAAAGATGAAGTTCAGAAATGATATGTACCCGATTGTGTCACCGGGAGAAACGCGGCTCTGCCGGGGAGAAGCGGGCACAAACAGATCAGACTGAACCGAAATTAAAAGAAAAACCAACCAGGAAAGACATATGAATTCCGATATCCGTGTCCGATTTGCACCATCACCAACAGGACTGCTCCATATTGGAGGTCTGCGAACCGCACTGTACAACTACCTTTTCGCCCGCCGGCATGGCGGAACGTTCATACTGCGCATCGAAGACACCGATCAGGCTCGATATGTTGAGGAAGCGGAACAGGATATTCTGGAAAGTCTTGCCTGGGCGGGTTTGCATCCGGACGAAGGACCGGTTGTAATAAGTGAAGATGAAAAGTCCTCAGACGCCGATGCTGCCGGGGGAAAACCGAGGAAAATTTCAAAAATTGAATATGATGCAGGCGAAGCCGGCAGTGAAGGAAGTGCGGTTGACGGAGATCAGCAATCCGGGAAAACGACAGAAAGCACGGAAAACGGAACCCGCAAGGCTAATGCGCAGACTGAGTATAAAGGAACATTCGGGCCTTACCATCAAAGCAAGCGCCGCGAACGCTATGCCGAAATTGCCAGGCAGCTTGTGGATGCCGGTCATGCCTACTATGCATTCGACACCGTCGGGCAGATTGAAAAAATGCGCGAGCGCCTGAGAACCGCTGACAATCCGGTGCCGAAATATGATGCACAAACACGTATGGAGATGCGCAACAGTTTGACCATGGATGCCCGGCAGATGCAGGAGATGATTGAGGAAGGAGCTGAGTATGTGGTGCGGCTGAAAATACCGGCAGGAGAAACCATCCGGTTTGATGACCTTGTGCGCGGACCGGTTTCATTTGAGTCCGATGGACTTGACGATCAGGTACTGCTGAAGGCCGATGGTCTGCCGACCTATCACCTCGCAAATGTGGTCGATGATCACGAAATGGCTGTCTCACATGTTATTCGCGGTGAAGAGTGGCTCAGCTCGGCTCCAAAGCACATCCTGTTGTACCGGTATCTTGGCTGGGAACCGCCTTCCATGGCTCACCTGCCGCTCATCATGTCACCAAGCGGCGGCAAATTGTCCAAGCGCAAAGCCGAAGAAGAGGGTATCCCCGTAAATGTCCGTGATTACCGGCGTGAGCGGTATGAGCGCGATGCCGTGGTCAACTTCCTGGCTTTGCTGGGATGGAGTCCCGGTGAGGATCGTGAGGAAATGACACTGGAGGAAATGACTTCGGAGTTTTCCCTGGACAGGGTGGGCAAAAGCGGCGCCATATTCGATTTTAAAAAACTGCTCTGGTTCAATGAGCACTATATGCGCCGACGCAGTGATGAAGAACTGGCCGGGGAACTGGAAATGATCATTCAGGAGCGGGGGCTGCCCGGTGCGGAGAGTGATGTGAAGAAGTTGTCCCCGCAGCAGCAGGCACTCATCGAAGACAAGGATTTTCTGACCGGAATGGTGAGCCTGCTTAAGGAGCGGGTTTCGCGGCTCCCTGAATTCCTGGATGCCGGACGTTTCTTTTTTGAGCCGCCTGCCGAATATGATGAAAAAGCGGTCAAAAAAGGATGGAAAGAGGGTACGGCAGACCGGGTCGCCAGATATCGCGACCGGATTTCCGCACTGGACTCGGCTTCATTCAAGGCCGCGGAGCTGAAATCGATTCTGTCTGAAGTCATTGAGGAAGAAGGTGTCGGCTTCGGCAAGCTGATGATGCCGCTTCGCATTGCCGTTACAGGCTCGGGGTCCGGGCCCGATCTTTTCGGGGCGCTGGAGCTGCTGGGGCAGGAGGAGGTGGTCCGCAGACTCGATACCGCCATTGACAAGCTTGGATGAATTCGTGCTGCAGCTGCGGTTATTCGCCTTCCGGAATTTTGCCGGATGCGTTACTGATGAATTATTAGTAGCTTGCACGAATGAATAAGACCATTTATACTTGCGGCACGGTTGATTTATGAGGTTTCACAAACGAAGCTTCACTGCAACATCCACCAAAACTACCCCTGAGATTATGTTTCTGCCCCGGAAAAAGATGACTATCTCAAACGCTGCCGGAACGTTGCTCATTTTTCTGATGACGACACTTCCGGTGGCATCCCTGTCCCAGAATGCGGCTGATTACATGCCTGGGGCATATCCGGCCGAGAGCCGGTTTGATCAAACCATAACCGATCCTGATGATCAGTCTCAGGATGACGGCCTCGATGTAATCATTCGTCTGCTATCTCTGGATGAGCAGTCACCGGACCACATACGCTATGATCTCGACCGGCGCGAAGAAGGAGCCGATCCGTTCCCCTATAACTTCAATGCCCATGGCGATACTCTGTACACCACGCTGGAGGGGCTTGTCGACCTGAGTTTTTTTGATGAGTTTGGCCTTGATATTGACCTGGATGCCCGGCTGGATGTCATGCGGTTGTCAGCGGGAATCGGACAGGGGTGGCTCATGACCGAGCAGGAAGTAACAATACCGGTTCCGGAAGAGATCAAAGATGAAGTGCCGGCGGTGTCTGATTCGATGGATGTGACGCTGAGGGTATCCAACCAGCGGCAAGATGACGAGCTGCTGGAACTGCCTTACGGAGATCTGGAAGTGGTGACATTTCGTCCGTCTTTATCCATAGATGTAACTGTTTATGTCGAGTTTTTTGGTCAGAAAACGCCCTTTACATTTGACTTGCTGGATGATTACGGGATTACGTTCCAGTTTGCAACGGGTTATGGCCTCGTCAGGGAAAAATCAGAGCCGGAAATCATCGAATTCCGGGACAACGATCTGGAAATTGAGATGGAATTCGCACAAATCGAAGGCCGTGAGATTGTGCTGAAATCATTTGATGACAGCAGAGATACATCGGCCGGAGCGGACAATCAGGAGGCGGAGGCTGAAAAGCCGGGTATGATCACGCTGAATGCCAATTTTCCGAATCCGTTCAACGCAGCCACAACGCTTTCTTTTGAACTTTTTGAGCCCGGATCGGTGGATGTCCGGATTTATGACCAGCAGGGAAGGCTGGTCGATATACCAGTTTCCGGCCGCTCCATGAGCGCAGGCAAACATGCCATCCGTTATCAGGCTGACAATCTCTCCAGTGGTGCGTATATTTACCGCATTCAATTCACCGCCGAAAGGGAATCCCGGACCGTCTCCCCGGGCGGGCAATTCATGCTGATTAAATAATTCTGACCATCCAAACCCGGCCTGTCACTGAGCATCGAATGGCTGAATGCCCAGCAGGGCCGCCCTCCCGGCGGTCAAACCGGACCTTTGCGTCTTTTCTGGCGGTATCTGTGCTGCTCCTGTCCTTTATACCGCTGCAGGCAGATACACCGGAAGAGGATTGCGAGGATTTTACTTTTGACAATATAGAGGAAGTTGAGAGTGTTCCGGATTGCAGTGAGCCGGAAGAAGAAGCAGAAGCAGAAGCAGAGCCGGAATCTGAATCAGAGTTTGAATCAGAGCCGGGGTCTGAGTCAGGATCAGATTCAGAGCAGGGATTCGTGCCAGGCTCAGACACAGAACAAGAGGCATTAACGGAAACCGGTCAGGATCAGGATACGGCTGACTTTGTAAGTCCCGACGATCTGGAACTGGATGTTTCTGTTGAAGACCGCGAATTCGACCGGTCCGCTATTGAAGATGAAACAGATCGCCAGGAAGATGCAGATAAGGGGATAACTGGAAAAGCGGATGAAAGTGCTGGCTGGATAAGCATCCTGCCGCCCGTGATTGCGATCGTCATAGCGCTGACGCTCCGGCAGGTGCTGCTGGCGTTGTTTCTCGGCGTCTGGATGGGCGCCTGGCTCGTTTCCGGAGCATCCCTGCCTGCCGTATTCACGACATTCTTCACATCAGTAAGCGAATATATTATTCCCTCCGTTGCCGATGCCGATCACGTCAGCATTCTGGTTTTCAGCCTGCTGATCGGCGGCATGGTCGGCATCATCGGGGCCAACGGCGGGACCCGCGGCATCGTCCATGCCATCACCAGGCTGATAACTACGCGCCGCAGGGCACAGCTGTCGACAACCGGACTGGGCTACGCCGTTTTCTTTGACGATTATGCCAATACGATGGTCGTCGGAAGCACCATGCGTCCGCTGACCGACCAGCTGCGCATATCACGCGCGAAACTTGCCTATCTGGTTGACTCTACCGCGGCTCCGGTTGCCATCATTGCCGTGATATCCACCTGGATCGGAGCCGTGGTCGGCTACATCCGGGAAGCGGAATCTGCAATCCCGGGTTTTACGGAAGCCGCCTATCTCATTTTCCTGAACTCGCTGCCCTACAATTTTTACGCGTTCCTGGCCATCATTTTTGTTGCCGTCATCGCATACAGCGGACGTGATTTCGGTCCGATGCGCAGAGTGGAGCAGGAGGCCGCCGACGGCAGGGACTCATCACAGGTTAAAGACCAGGAGGATGAGAAACCTGCTGATGCAGCAGATAACGGCGCCTCCGGCCGGGTCTCCCACTGGATGAACGCAGCAATCCCGATACTCGGACTCATCATCGCAACCATGGCCGGACTCTGGGTGACCGGTGAGGGTGATACGCTGCAGGAGATTGCTGGAACATCCGACTCCTATGCCGCCTTGGTCTGGGGATCCGTTTTCTCCCTGTTTCTTGCATCGGTACTGACGGTCAGCCAGCGGCTGCTGACCATCGAACAGATGTTCAAAGGCATGTTCAGGGGCATGCACCTGATGTTCGAAGGGTTGATTATTCTTGTGCTTGCCTGGTCGCTGGGCATGGTCACCCAGCAGCTGGATACGGCAGGGTTTCTGGTATCGCTCCTGGAAGGAATTCTGAGTCCGTACTGGGTACCCGTTATCATTTTCATCCTTGCAGGTGTTACGAGTTTTGCAACAGGGTCAAGCTGGGGTACGATGGGTATTCTGATGCCACTGGTGCTTCCGCTGACCTGGTCGCTTGGCGATACGGCCGGACTTGATTCTGCAGCAACACAGACGCTCATTTACAGCAGCGTCAGCGCCGTACTCGCCGGTGCAGTCTGGGGCGACCACTGTTCTCCGATTTCCGATACGACCATCCTCAGTTCCCTTGCCTGTCACTGCGATCACGTGACACATGTCAACACGCAGCTTCCGTATGCGCTGGTTGTCGGCGGACTCAGCGTTCTGGCGATGATCGCATCCGCGGTAATCGGATTGCCGGTCTGGATGATCTATCCTCTGGCGATGGCAGTTATGGTTGGTATAGTATACCGTTTTGGAAAGCCCGTGCGGTTCGGGGAGGGGTAATTGATACTTTTTAAAATTATACGGGTGACGTATACTTGATGATTCCATCGAAATTAACCATGCGAAGTTATGAGTAAAGGAAGTGCTGCCGGCTGGCTGACCCGGTTCCGGGCTCCGAATACCATCATTCTTATACTTGGCTTGTTGTGCTTTTTTGCTGCACTGACCTGGGTTATACCGGGAGGGGCCTATGAGCGCGTGGAGAAAGAGGGACGAGAGGTCGTGGATCCGGGCTCATTTGAGCGGGTGGAGTCCGAGCCCGCCGGTATCATTGAACTGCTGATGGCGCCGATCAACGGGTTTACCGACTCCTTCGCCATCCTCATTATCACCTTCATTTTCATTGTTGCCGGAGCCTTTTCCATCATCCAGAAAACAGGCGCCTTCGCCCGCGGAATTCAAAAGGCAGCCATTCTGTTCAACCGCAACGATTTCCTGCGGCCGTTCTTCATACCCGTGTTCATTATCATTTTTTCGGTCATGGGAAGTGTATTCGGGATGTCGGAGGAAGTGATCATATTTATTCCGCTTTTTGTACCGCTTGCACTGGCACTGGGATATGACTCGATTGTGGGCGTTTCGGTGCCGTTCATCGGGGCCAGTGCGGGATTTGCCGGTGCTGTGGTCAATCCCTTTACGGTGGGTGTGGCGCAGGGTTTGGCTGAGATTCCGTTATTGTCGGGATGGGAATTTCGTATTCTGCTGTGGCTTGCAACTACCGCTGTTGCTATCTGGATTGTCAGCTCTTACGGATGGCGCATTCATCGTGACCCTGCGAAATCCCCGGTATATGAACTGGACAAAAGCCGTGACGAAGAGCTGACGGCCAATGAGGAGGACAACGAACCGTTTACCTGGAATCAGCTGTCCATTTTGATTGTGTTTGCGGCCGGCATCGTGCTGCTGATATACGGTGCTACAAGTCTGGACTGGTACATTGCCGAAATGGCGGCACTGTTCTTTGCGCTCGGGGTGATATCTGCCGTACTTGGCGGCCTCTCCGGCAATGAAGCGGCAAATGCATTCATTGAGGGCATGAAGGATGTACTTGGAGCGGTAGTCGTTATCGCGCTTTCCCGTTCAATTTTATTGCTCATTACAGATGCACAAATTATTGACACTATTTTGTATGGCATGTCCAATGCCATTGCAGGCTGGCATCCGGTGGTATCCGCTGAAATTATGCTGATCGTGCAGTCGGTGATCAATTTTGTGGTCCCCAGCGGCAGCGGTCAGGCGGCGCTGACCATTCCGATAATGGCTCCTCTCGGGGATCTGGTTGGCGTGACACGTCAGACGGTCGTTCTTGTGTTTCAGATGGGTGACGGAATCACAAATATGATCATACCGACATCCGGGGTCACCATGGCGGTTCTCGGGATGGCAAAAGTACCGTGGAGCACATGGGCGGCATGGCTGGCACCGCGGCTGCTCTGGTTCTATCTGGTAGCCGTGATTGCCATTGCAATTGCCGTGTTTACGGGCTACTCGTGATCCCCCTGTCGCTGGAACGTACATCACTCCGGAATGTGCAGTACACAGGGTCGTGCCGCACTCCGAAACATGCAGTACTCCGGAATATGCCGCAGGAACACTGTTATCAGTTGAGATGCAGTTCTTCGGCTTGTTTTTCCTCTCTGCTGCTGCTTTGTGCCTTGCTGCTGCCGCGAAGTTCCGACTCACCTATTTTCTTTCGTGTGATCAGCTGTGAGCCGCCCCGGAAAGTGATGTAATACCAGACCCATTCGCCCATTACACGGAAACGGTTCCGGAAGCCGATCAGAAAGAACACATGCACCAGCGACCAGAGTATCCACGCGAAAAAGCCGCTGAATTTTTGTCCGCCGATTTCGGCAACAGCCTTTGCCCGTCCGATGGTTGCCATGCTCCCTTTGTCAAAGTAAGAGAAGGGTTCACGAGAACCGCCTTTCAGATCCGATATGATGTTGCGGGCGGCATGCTCTCCCTGCTGTATAGCACCCGGAGCAATGCCCGGAGTCTCGCGCCCTTCGCTGTCAATATGCATGGCAGCATCACCGATCACAAAAACGGACGGGTGGCCGGGTACCGACAAATCCTGATCCACATGCAGGCGTCCGTCCTTCTCAAGCGGAACATCAAGGGTACGCAGCAGTGGTGATGCCGCATTTCCGGCCGCCCAGATGACATTGTCGGTTGCAATGTTACGGAGTTTATCTTCACCGGCTACCCTGACAGCCACACCATCATCATCAATTCCGGTAACCATGCTGTTAAGCCAGACGGTGACTCCCATGCGCTCAAGGTCACGGACTGCGCGTTCGCCAAGTGTTTCGTCATACATGCCGAGAATCCGTGACTGTCCCTCGACGAGATGAATTTCCAGCAGGCCGGGATCGGCATTCCGGTAATCTTCCCTTACAGCCCTGGAGGCAATTTCGGCAATTGCGCCGGCAACCTCTACTCCGGTCGGACCGCCGCCAACCACAACAAAGGTTTCGTATTTTTTTCTCCTCTGTTCGTTGTGTTCCCGCTCGGCCTTCTCGAAGGAGAGCAGAATATTTTCACGAATATCAAGGGCATCAGAAAGCGTTTTGAGTCCGGGCGCCTTTTCTTCCCAGTGATCATTTCCGAAATAGGAATGCCGGGCGCCCGGGGCCAGTACGAGGTAGTCGAAAGAAAGCTCCTGGTCTTTGTCCATCCGGACAACTTTGCGCTCTTTGTCAACCCGGGTTACCTCGCCCATCAGTACGTTCACATTTCGGTCATTTTTGAATATGGTGCGTGCCGGAATGGCAATATCACCGGGAGCCAGAGCTGCCGTGGCAACCTGGTAAAGAAGCGGCTGAAACAAATGGTGGTTGGTCTTGTCGATCAGGGTGATGTCAACCTGCTTTTTTTTAAGCTTTTGGACCGCTTTGAGACCGCCGAAACCGGCGCCAACGACGATAATTCTTTTTCTTTTTTCTTTATCCTGGGTATGCATGGTGGGTATATCTGGAGGGTTTACCTGGAGAAGATGACAGGTAGGTGACGGAAATCGGAGTTGCTATCAGTCGGGGATGAAAATCGGTGACAATTCGCAGGTCGCATATTATGCCCTCAAAACAAAACCACGGGCTGCAGCATTCATGTAGAGCCCGATTTTGTTATACTATTTCTTGTGCTAAACAGTTAGATTATTTTCTGTTATTATTTACCGGAATTGCATTTCTTGTAAATTGAACGTAATCGTCAGAAATGAAGGCTTGATGCGTTATCTGAGCGTGCTGCTGTTCTTATTGTTGGGTTTTGTTGATGCCTGTCCCTCATATTCCGCCGGTTGGGACGACCTGGCTAGCGGAAACAGGTATCATTTGTACCAGTCCGATCAGGATGCATCTGAAAAACAAAGCGTTGCCCGGTTTTCAGGAGGCAGGTTTCCCGTGTCGATGCAGGCCAACGGTGACCAGCCCGGGCGTGTGTGGAACATTGATTTCGAGGGGAATGAAACGTACTCCGGAATGACAATCAGGAGAATTATCGGCCTCGAAGCTCCATCATTTTTCCGGAAACTCAGGTTCTGGAACCGATCCGGTTTTGATTTCGATGAAACCGAGCTGCGCCGCGATGTGATCCGCATCCAGCGGTACTATCAGCGGCGGGGGTTTCCTAAGGTAGATGTTGACTCCCGAGTGGAACAGGGCCGGAGGGACTGGTCACGAACCGTGATTTTTGAAATTGATGAAGGTAAACCGACAATCATCGACACAGTGCGGTACGAAATCGACGCTGATGCCGAAACGGTGGAATATTTGCAGAATCACCGGGTTTTTGAACGCGCGATGAAACGCAATGACATGCAGGAGGGACGACGGTATCAGCTGATCCAACACAGTGATGTCGAAGGGCATTTCCAGTCGGTGCTGAGAAACATGGGATTTGCCCATGCCAATACGTTTGTCACAGCCAATGTAGATACCACCGGCCTGCATGCCGATGTGCTTGTCACTATCACCCCGGGTCCGATATCCTATTTCGGTGACGTTAACATCGATGGCAATGAAACCGTATCCGCCGATCTTGTACGGCGTCAATCCGGTCTCAAGACCGGCGAGCAGTACAGCTCCCGAAAACTGAGAAACGCTCAGCAGGAGATATTCGGACATCCGCTTTTCCGTTTTGCGACCGTGAACATGCCGGCTCAATCCCGGGACTCCATAGTTGACATCAATGTCAGGGTCAGAGAGCACGCACTGCGAAGCCTCAGAGTTCAGGGAGGCATCGGCATTGAGGAGATTGCCAGGATCGGTGTTTCCTGGCAGCATCGCAACCCGCTTGGCAACGCCCACAACTTCAGCGTGACCACCCGGGCTTCTTTTCTTGAACAGCGAGTAAGCATGGACTACTTCATTCCGTATGTGTTCAATCCGAAAAGCAGGATCAATATTTCCCCTTTCGGTCAAAGACTTGACGAACGAGGTTATCTGCTGCTCAGGGGAGGTCTCAATAACAGCTTTATATATCAAGTCAGCAGAGAAACAGCCGGAACCGTTTCCTACGAGTTTACACGCAACCGGGAACAGATTTACAATCCGGATGTTGATCTGCCGGAAGACGAACAGCGTTATAACATATCTGCTCTCAAGCTTTCCGGCTACCACAACCAGCTTGAGATTGAACGGTACCAGGGCTGGGTGGTTCGTCCGCATGCCGAGTTTTCAGGTTTTCTGGGTACGGGCTCCTTGCGCTATAACCGCTACAAGCTGGATATAAGACGATATCTCGATATCGGCGAAGGTACCCAGTTCGCCATCCGGAATGAAGGCGGACTGATCACCAATGCCAGTGTGGATGACCTGCCATCGAATGTCCGGTTTTATACCGGCGGCACCAGCTCGGTTCGGGGCTGGCAGCGGAGGGAACTTGGCCCCAAACGGGCAGTTCTGGATGACGAAGGCAATTTCAAAGAATATGTTCCTGCCGGCGGAAAGGCGATGTACAATATTAACCTGGAGCTCAGACAGGATTTGGGAATGATCATACGGCGGTTCGGAATGGCGGTCTTCCTGGACGGCGGTGCGGTCTGGGAGGATTCTGAAGATATTAATGCCGGTGATCTTCAGTTCGGTTTGGGCGGTGGTTTCAGGTACAACTCTCCGATCGGACCGATCCGTATTGACCTGGCAAGAAAGCTGAATCCGACCGACGAGGATCTCAATATATACAACGGTGAAGATTTTGGCCGGTCTTTTGACCGGTGGGGGATACATTTCAGTATCGGACAGGCGTTTTAATAACATACTCATGACGGAATCAAAGGAAACTCATAGTGCGAAAAAACGCCGTAAATGGCCATGGATCACGCTTTTGGTGGTTTTGATCCTGCTGGGCGGGTTGCGACTTGCGCTGCGGTCGGACCTGCTGCTGGATTATCTGCGAAACGAGATCGAGGAAAGAGCTTCTGAAACGCTCGATGCCGAACTGCGGATCGGCCGGCTGGAAGGCGACCTCTGGTCGCATCTGAATATCCTGCAGGTTTCGCTTCACGAGCCCGGAGAAGGAGGCCCTGAGTCCGGCGTTGCGGCCATTGATTCGATTCATATTTCGTGGTCATTGGCGGATGTGATATTCCGCCGGCCGCTGGAAGTCAGAAAAGTGCATATTCACGGGGTTCAGGCCGATCTGCGGCAGGATGAGTATGGCAACTGGAATATCCTTGCCCTTTTGCCCGAAGCTGATGAAGCTGCACCGGATGAACCTGATGATGATGCGTTTGAATTTATTTTGAGTGATGTCCGCCTCACGGCATCTGAAATTGCAATCGATGCTCGCGCGGTTCTGCCGGACGAGCCGGTGAGCATCCGCGATCTGCAGCTTGTGTCCAGCCTCGGCCGGGATGAACGCGGTTTTTTTGTCGATATCGGAAAACTGGACTTGTCACTGCATGAATCGCGCATGGAGGAGCCGGTAAAGCTTCGTTCGAAAGCATCCTGGGACGGCCGGCGTATCACGCTCGACCGCCTGCTTGTCACCAGTGCCTACACATTGCTGGAGACATCCGGAACCTACGACACCATCACCTCATCTGTGGATCTGGAAACGCTGTTGGATCCGCTTTCATGGCAGGAGGCGGAGTCCTACTTCGATGCATATCCGATCCGGCAGGATCTGGATATACGGGTCCGTCTCGGTGGTTCCCGGCAGGATCTGCAGGCCGGGATTACGATTCATGCGCCCGGACTTGAGGACCTGCAGATTGATACCAGATGGTCGGTTTTGCAGGAACCTGTCCTTACGGGAGTTTCGATGAGTTCGGGACGGGTTGATGCTGCGACGCTGACGGGGGATGATACGCTGGATGCCGCCATTGGCGGGATGTCGTTGCATCTTGAAGGATCTGTTCCGGTCCCTGAGTGGGATCGTGTGAGTGTTACCGGAAATCTGAATGTGCAGGATATTGCCTTTGACGGTCATGGTTTGAGCGGGCTGGAAATGGGATTTAATGCGGGTGAAGGAGTATTGGAGACGGATCTGGCCTTGTATAAAAGCGGGGAGTCGTTTGCAGCGAATCTTCAGGCAAACCGGTGGTGGGATGAGGAGATTTCCTGGAAGGTCTCGTGGCGGGGAGAGGCACTCGATCCGGCTCACTGGTCGGGAATGGACCGGCTTGCCGGCGTGATCTCGCTGGAGGGGTGGGCGTCCGGAAACGGATTGCAGCCGGGAGAGGAGCCATGGATGGCCGGGTTGACCATCAGCCAGCTGGAATTGCTTGACATGCCCGAACTGACGACCGAAATCACTGCGGAGGTAACAGCCGACACCCTCGATGTGATTGCGCTCACAAAAACGGCCGGTGCAGAAATCGACCTGTCTGCCAACTTGCTGTGGCAGCGCGATATCCCGCAATATTCAGCGGAAGCCGGTTTCCGGAATCTCGATGCCAGCGCTTTTCCGGGGCTCGAAATGCTGCCGACGCATCTGAACGGGGTGGTTTCTGCGAATGGAGAAGGTTTCGATCCCGAAACCATGGTGCTCAATGCCGATGTTCTGCTTCGTGAATCCGAAATTAACCGGCAGTCCATTGATTCCATAAAGGTCGATATGCTGCTTGAAAATGGCATTGCATATGTCAACCATGCGTTTTTAAAAAGTGCCCCTGCCGTAGCAGAACTGACAATGCGGCAAAATCTCTTTAATTTCAGAGATGTGGAAAACCGGCTCGATTTTGACCTTGAACTCCTTGATCTTCGGGGATTTGCCGGGCTCGCAGGAGTTGACAGTCTGCAGGCTATGGGTAACATGAGCGGCAATATTCAAGCCGATACGCTTGGCAATCTGGAGCTTTCGTCGAAGCTGGATCTGCACAGCCTGCAATATGATACCATCCGGGTGGAGCGCATGGAGGGTGATGCCAAAGCAGATATTGCCAGAGAAACTTCCTACAATGCCGATCTTGTGATTCGTTCTCCTTCCATTGGCGATCGGTCGATACGCGATATTTCGGTTGTCACTGAGGGTAATGTCGGCGAACAGGCCGTTTCAGGATCCTATAATTTCGAATTCAATGTTGAAAATGAAAGCGGATTCAGCAAACGGGCGGATTACCTGGTGGCAGATTCGGTCTTGATACATACGCGCGAAATGCAGTTTGTTGATCCTGCAGGAATTTACCGGCTTCAACAGCCTTTCAATGTGGTGTTCGCCGATGAACGGGTTCAGGTTGAGACTATCAGCCTGGTGTCTGATCGGGAATCTGAACTATCTATGGCACTCGACAAGAAGCCTGATGAGCCCTGGAGTGGCTTTTTTGCCGCCGACAGTGTGGATCTCGGACAGATTCAGTATGTCTTCCTTAACGATCCGCTGTTTGAAGCCCTGTTCACCGGGCGCATTGAGTTTCTTTTCGGCGAAGATCAGCTTGAAGCCGATGCCTATGCCGATGTGACCTCATTCAAGCGGGATCACATCGAACTTGATTCAATGAGATTTGCCCTGAACATTGCCAATCAGCGACTGGCTACGGATGCATCGGTATGGCACGCGGGGCAGAATCTGATGCGGTCTGAATTTAACCTGCCATTCGAACCCCGCGATCCCGATCAGCTTGGCGATGCATTTTTTGAGGAAGAAATCAGCGGATACCTGCGGGTCGATCCTCTCGATTTGATGCAGTTTGAGGAAATGCTCTCTGGTCTTGGCCTTGATGGCATGAGAGGCGATTTCTCACTGCAGACCACACTGTCCGGATCAGCAGGAAGCCCCGAAATGTATGGCGAACTGCAACTCAGTGAAGGAGCGCTGTCCGGTGTGGCTGTGGACACCTTGCTTTTGTCCTGGGATTATGATCACGCCCATCAGAACCTCGAACTGATATCCCGGGTACACTCTCTCGGACAAAAAGCCGCCGATATCAGCGGCCGCGTCCCCCTTCACCTGGACTTCAGAACTCTCGAATTTGACGGTCCAAAAAGCGATGACCCGCTCGATATATCCATTTACACCAGTGAATTTAATCTGGCGGCATTCAACGATTTTCTGGAGCGGGATCAACTGCGGAATCTTGAGGGCCGGCTTGATGCGGACATCAGAATTGCCGGCGTTTTTGACGCACCTGAAATGGATGGCAGCCTGAATCTTTCTGCGGGACAGATCCGTGTGGTTCCGAATGAAGTTACCTTTCGACGAATCCGGCTTGATGCCCTGTTTGAGCAGGGCCGGATTAATCTGGAACGTCTGGCTGTTCAGAGCAGCGGTTCGTTCAATGGCCGTGGGCATATTGACATGGACGGATTGGTCCCGCAGGATCTGGATCTGCGTTTCAACGCCACAAATTTCCGCGTATTCAATACGCGGGATATTGAGATATTTACAGGACTCGATCTGCGCCTTGACGGATCCCTTCAAGAGCCCCGTCTTGCCGGTGATGTGCGCTGGGAGCGCGGAACCCTTTACCTGGATGATTTCGGCGAGCGGGAGATCGAGGAGGTAATACTCGATGAAGAAGATCGTGATATTCCCGAGGGACCGGATTTTTTTGAACGACTGGCCATGGAGGTCAACTTTAGTGTAGATCGCAATGCCTTTGTCCGGACGCGCCGGGATCCGGAACTGAATCTTGCATTGCGTGGTGAAGTGGATCTTGTCAAAGCACCGTTTGACGAGGTTCAGCTTTTTGGGGACATGGGGATCAGTTCGGGCCATGTAACCACTTTCAACAAACGGTTTCGACTGGAACGCGGGGATGTCACATTCAGCGGGGATCCGGCCAATCCGGCGCTTGATATCCGCACTCTTTATCAGCCGCGACAGCAGTATGAGGAAATCAACATTTATTATGTAATCACCGGGACGCTGTCTGACCCGGAGTTCGAATACGAAAGCGAGCCTGAAATGGAGCTTCAGGATATCATCAGTTATACGCTGTTCGGCAGGCCGTTTCATGCCCTGGCTGGATGGGAACAGACGGTATCGGGCCGGTCGGATGGCAGCCTGGCGACAAATATTGCCGTCGATGTCTTGCTGGATCGCATTGAGACCCTTGCTGCGGATCGGCTCGGAATCGATGTTATAGAAATAGAGAATAGCCGGCGTGGCGGTGGCGGGACCACAATCAAGGCGGGGAAATTTATATCCGATCGCATATTTATTGCATTTTTGCAGGAGCTTGGAGGGACAGATGCCGGCCGGCAGGTGCTCATTGAATACCTGATCACCAGAAATCTGGAGCTGGTGATTACGGCCGGGGATGATTACCGCAGCGGCGTGGATATGATGTGGCGCTATGACTATTGAGAAAAGTGCGGTTTCCGTTACATTTTTCATAATCAAATGGAAATGATTGGGACGGCATAATTCCGTATTTTTCATAGCTGTTTCAAACAGTGTCTGCAAAATATCAGACAGGGATGCAGAAAAAGAAGCAGGCGGTTACACAGTAAGGTTGATATCAGATCATGAAAGTGGCAGAATTCAGGTAGGAATGTCAGAAAAGAAAAAATACCCGGAAGAAAAGGAGAATATCTCCGATTATCGCAAACAAATTGACCAGCTGGACAAGCAGCTGATCCGGACTTTGGCCGAGCGGCACAGTGTGGTCCGGGAGGTGTTTGCCAACAAGATTGAAGACGATGACACCATCCGCGATGTACATCGTGAGGATGCTTTGCTGAAGAAAGTGCGTGAAATGGCGCTTGAGGAGGGTATTGACCCTTACTTCACCGAGCAGCTATTCCGGGAGATCATTTATCAGTCGGTCCGGTTCCAAAGCCATTCCCTGCTTGATCACCAGAACAACAAGCTGGATGTACGCACCATTTCGGTGTCCTATCAGGGAACCCGCGGAGCTTACAGTCACCAGGCAGCAATGCGGCACTTCTCGGAGCGGTATGACGATGTCCGCTGCGTGGGTTTCAAGACGTTTGAGCAGGCTGCGATTGCCGTGGAAGAGGGCGAGACCGATGTTGCAATTCTGCCGATTGAAAATACCACGGCAGGTTCTATCAACGACACGTATGACCTCCTGGCAGAGAAAGAACTTCACATAATCGGAGAAGAGATCCTCAGGGTGAACCACTGCCTGATGACTTGTGAGCCGGCGCCGCTTTCATCGGTCCGTCGAATTCTTTCCCATCCCCAGGCCATATCCCAGTGCAGCCGTTTTCTGGCTGAAATGACACACTGCCGTATTGAACCGTACACCGATACGGCAATGGCGGCTCAAAAGGTCATGGAAGACGGTGATCCGACCCAGGCAGCCATAGCAAGTACTTACGCAGCCGAGCTGTATGACCTGGATATCATTGCAAAGGACCTGGCCAACCAGCCTGGTAATTATACCCGTTTTGTGATTGTTTCGCGGGATCCGGTGGTGTGCGATCCGCAGATTCCGACCAAAACGTCCCTGTTGCTTGCCACGGTGCATGAAAAAGGAGCACTGCTTCAGTGTCTGAAAGTACTGGACCGGTACGGAATCAACATGACCAAGCTTGAGTCACGTCCGCGTATCGGCAAACCCTGGCAGTATCTGTTTTATGTAGATCTCGAGGGTAACAAGGAGGAGTCCGGTATGAAAAAAGCCCTGAAGGAAATAGAAAACAAGGCTGCGCATTTCAAAATCCTTGGCTGTTATCCCAGTCAGGTTGAAGAATAGCAGTGCCCGGCGATGCCGGGAATTGTGTAGCAGTGCACAAATTATTATCTTTATAATTCTTCAGAAAACAACCTTTAGATTTGGTTGCAGAAGAAGTGGTTATCTGAGCCGGTGTTATTCACCGGCGATTAAAGTTCGGGGCGTGGCGCAGTCCGGTAGCGCACTTGCATGGGGTGCAAGGGGTCGCAGGTTCAAATCCTGTCGCCCCGACGAAAAAGGTCTTCATATGATAAATGTGGAGGCCTTTTTTTTCTAATAGTGGTCTGGTCATTTACATCTGAGATTGTGTGCGGCATCCAATGTAAGTAAGTATTGCATTGGGATGTCAATCTGTACACGCCACCGATCTTAATTGCATCTTCTAGTAGAATTATACCAGTGACAGGTTCGTTTCTGTTGCGGATGATTACGAAACAGTGAGAGAACTTTACTGCCTTATTGCTCACGAAACAACTCACCTTTGGTGGCAATCATTCTGCCAATCCCCTTTGTCCGGATAACTTACTGAATGAGTTATTTGCTCACAATCTGCGTAATGAAGAAGAAGTGGATATGAGAGCTGGTATTCAATCCGTATCTGCCATCAGGTGACTCCGGAAATATTTAATGCTAACATTGTGAAGGATTCTAAACTCTAGCCTTTTTGCAATTCTCGAACGTAATTGAACCTGATACAAAGTGTTAGTCGGATCCTGAAACCTCTTTCCCTGAAATTCGGTAAAAGTTATAATGAATTCAGAAGGTAACTCTAAAAACTTCTAACCGGATGTAATTATGAGATCTAAACCAACACTGATATACCGAATTATGGCCTGGATTGGGATGGCCGTCATTGCTGTAATTTTCATCAGTTTATTAGTCTGGTTGTTCCAGGCGCTTTCTGAAGATGTTCCCTCTAACACCATTGTCGAACTGAATCTGGATCAGTCCGTTATGGAAACTGTACCGGGTGACCCGGTAGGCCGGGCATTAACCGGAGAGGGAATCGACATCAAAACCATTGTGGATGGTTTGGAACAGGCAAAACATGATGACCGGGTTTCCGGTCTCCTGGTACGGGTTAGCGGAAATACCATGAATATCGGACAAGCTGAGGAAATCAGGGAAGCGGTGACATCTTTCCGCGAATCAGGCAAGCCGGCTTATCTTTACTCTGAAACTTTCGGTCAAGTGGAAAATGCTACTTACTCCTACTATCTTGCAACGGCATTTGACCGAATATTCATGCAGCCGGGAGGAGATGTCAATCTGGTGGGATTGCGAAGTGAGCAGTTTTTTCTTGGTGATTTTTTCAGGAAACATGGCATTGAGGTGGATTATGATCACCGTTATGAGTACAAAAGTGCCAAAGATATGCTTACAGAATCGGAATTTACGGAGCCTTTCCGGGAAGCGAACGAAGCAATAATAAATTCGCAATATGCACATCTAACTGAAGCTATAGCTGAGGGACGGAAGATTGACACGGATCAGGCCCGGAAGGTGGTTGATGAGGGCCCATGGTACGGTCACCTTACTCTTGACCACGGACTTGTGGACAGCCTGATCTACAGGGATGAGATTTTTGCATTGATGCGGGACGAACTTGGTGATGATGCCGAGTTCTTATACCTTGAAAACTACTATGGCGAGGCCGGCAGTTATTGGGATAACGGAGCCAAAGTAGCATTAATCCAGGGAGAAGGTGCTATAGTTGGTGGTGAAAGCCGGTATGATCCGATAATGATGCAACCGGTAATGGGTTCCGAAACACTGGCACGAGCATTTCGTTCTGCGGTGGAAGATGAGGTGGATGCAATTATTTTCCGGATTGAGAGTCCCGGAGGTGCTCCATGGGCATCAGAAGCCGTACGACGGGAAATTCATCAGGCAAGAGAACAGGGCATTCCGGTCATTGCCACCATGGGAAACGTTGCCGGTTCCGGAGGATACTATCTGGCTATGGGAGCCAATAAAATTGTAGCGCAACCTTCAACAATCACGGCATCAATCGGAGTGGTCCATGGAAAATTTGTGACCAGCGAACTGCTGAAAGATTTCGGTATTAATCCCGATCATGTCAGCACCTCACCAAGTTCCGATTACTTTGCCGCTTCTGAACCCTATAACGAACATCAGCGCGAGCGACAAAGTGATTGGCTGGACTACAACTACGAACAATTTGTGGAAAGAGTGGCCGATGACAGGGGCATGAGCTTTGACGAAGTTCATGAAGTTGGCAAAGGCCGCATTTGGACTGGTTCGGATGCACGGGATCTGGGGTTAATTGATGCGTTGGGAGGTTATCACACTGCCCTTAATCTTGTCCGGGAGGAAGCCGGGATCGACCCTGATACCGATATAGAACTGAAGAACTATCCTCCCCCTCCCGGCTTTTGGGATTTTATTACCGGCGAAGGACCGGACCGCAGTGAAAAACTGTTAATAGCTGAAACCTGGCGAGGTGTTCATCAGCAACTGGTTCCTGTTATTCAAGTTGCCAGGGTTGCCGGTATTTTGGAGCCATATCATTTGTATGAGATGCCGCGATAAGGAACCTTTTTGTGATGTAAAAAAACATAGAACAGCAAGTTGAGATCATCCCGGGATCCGGGTATTTGGATATCTTGGATTTCGGGGGATTGAGTAGCTTCAGATAAAGAAGGGACCCGAGGCTCAACCGGAGTTCTGAGTTGTTCGCGGTTTTCATTCAATGCAAGTTGCTTCAGTAAATAAACCCTGTCCATTGGTGATTTCCGTATTTACCTTAATTTAGAATCACATCCATCACAAAAATACTGAGCATGATGAAACTCATCCCCTATCTGAATTTCAACGGAGTGTGTGAGGAGGCCCTCCAATGAATCTGCACCTCACGGGAAAGTTGCATTGGTGATAAACCTGATTGAGGATCAGGAGACAGCATGTGTCATGTTTGAGAAGCTTTCCCGTAACGGTGAAGTAATAATGAATCTGGAAGAGATGTTTTGGGGTGCACTATTCGGGGATGGTACGGGATAAATATGGAGTAAAATGGATGGTCAATTGTGAACTGAAATCAAAACAACCACAACATGAGTAAACCTGAATTTCAATTTGGAACGAACATTGCCATCAAGATTCCGAAAGATCGTTATGATGATACATTAAGATTTTATCGGGATACTCTGGGGATGAAATTGATCAAAGCAGAGGATGATTCCCTGGCTGAGTCGTGGTATTGTGACTCCGGGAATTTGCGAATTTGGTTCGACCGGGTTGATACTTATAGTCAGACAGATATCTGGCTTGAGCTGAAATCCGATGATATGAATCATGCCAGGGAACTTCTTCGGGGTAGTGGAGTCTCATTTCGTGATGAATTGGAGAAGTTGCCTGAAAAACTCGATGGTCACTGGATATCAGATCCGGCCGGTGTGGTGATGCTGTTGTGTTTCGATTCCAATAGTTAATTTCAACCGAAAATGTACCGGTGTCATAATCTGCGTTTTTCACCAGGAAACCCGGTTTTAAGCAAGTCATTCTAGGGACAACGCAGTCCACGGGCAAGTTTCGTTTCATGTGTTTAAAATTTTTTGATTCAAGCGGTCACATAGAATGTCCATGACGTTTTAATCATGCTCATGTGTGTCCGGATTTCAGCCGGTCATGATCATTTCATGTGTTTATAATTTGTGATTCTGACGTCACATGTAGTACCCATGTTGGCTATAATCATGCTCCTGTGTGACGGTAAGCCGCCATGGGCATTTCATCTGTTTAAATGTTTGGGTTTATGTCGTCACATGCAATGTCATGACCGTATGTAATCATGCGCCTGTGTGTCCGGGCGCCGACCCGGTCATGTTCATTTCATCTGTTTAAAATTTTCGATTTATAATGAAAGGTGAACCTAAGGTCACGATGTGAAATACCATGACAGTTTTTAATAATACGCCTGTGTGTCAGTGCTTATGCTCTGTCATGGGTATTTCGTGTGCACTTTATGTTTCAGCACGATAATTGGGATCAGGATTTTTAAAAGTACCGCGCTGATAGAAAAAACGTAATTCCATTCAACTATTAATTATATAATTACTGCAGGATAGAGCTATGAATAACCACTTTGCCCCACGCGTTGGTGGTGTACTCAGCGCGGACATTGCCGTTCCGAAACACGAACGAGAGGTGCGCTTCTATTCACGTGTACTCAGCACAGGTGAGAAACCGCTCTGGCGTGAGGATGATCTTATGAACAACCTGGGAGTGTCCATCATTGGTCTGGGCATGCGCAGTGAGGAATATATGAACCTTCCACTACATTGGATGCCGCACATTCAGGTCGCCGATGTATCGGCCAGTGTGCAGCGCACGCTTGATCTGGGTGGAAGCGAGCTGATGCAACACCGTGATGACCAAGGAAAAAGCCAGTGGGCGGTGCTGCGTGATCCGAATGGAGCGGCATTCGGCATTATCCCGGTCATTCCTTCGGAGGCGATTCCCGCAAGTGTTGAGGCTTCAAGTATTGATGCGGTGACAGTTGGCCGCATCTACTGGGTTGACCTGACGGTCTCATATGCCATTAACACCCGGAATTTTTATCGTCAGGTCATCGGGTGGTCGGTTCATGAGGTCGGTATGGAACATGGCGGTGAGCACTATGCCGACTACAACATGCTCGATGAGCATGGAAGACCGGTGGCGGGCGTTTGTCATGCACGAGGAGTAAATGTGGGCCTGCCTCCCGTATGGTTGATTTACCTCCCCGTGGGCGACCTCGAAGAAAGCCTCCGTCGCGTAGCGGATGAAGATGGCAAAGTCCTCAAGATCATGAAAAGGGATGATGAAGAGATTGAATATGCGGTTATTGAGGATCCGGTGGGGGCCTGTCTGGCGTTATGTCCCGCTTAGGTTCCCGACAAACGGTCGACTATTTGGTTCCAGTGATAGACCGTTTCATTTCAAACAATTCCACCCAGCTGAGTTTAGGGGGTTCTGGAAAATCCAGTTATTGTTGTTCCTTGTTACTTCACTCTATTGATTCTTTGACAACATAAGTTGCTGCTCCTAAAAGGCTGGACGAAAACTCCGCATAAAGTATTTTTCTTAACCTGCGAAGAAACGCTGAACAAGGACAACTATAACAGATTCAGAAACTCTTTCCACGGAGTTGCCTGCATTGTTTCTGTGTCGGACCGTCCAAGGGATCTGATGATCATCGATGCTTTGTCAACCTGGCCCGGGTCTGTGGACTCCAGGATATCCACCACATCATAAGCGCCTTTAACAGCATAACTGTCCTTCCAGGTTACATCCGGGCATTCTTTTCTGATTTTCTGCTTGACCGTTTCGGCCATTTTTTTGAAATCGTCCGGTTCCTTCATCGCATCAGGAGAAATCTTGCTCAATATAATGTATGTATGCATGATCTCTGGTGTTTTGGGTTCCTGTTCCGATCGAAAAAAAACTTCTGAACATCCGCTACATATCAAAACACTGTGGCCGAATCAATCGTTTTGCTGCAGATTTTGCGCTAATGTATCTGTCATAAAGATTTCAGTGAAAATTTTCGGAATTCATTTGTTTTCAAGAAAGGTTCATTTTGTGGTTGTCCAAATGCCCTCTAATGCTGATTGCTTTTCCTTTTTTTCCGGTAATATGATACCGAATACACAATGAACGCAATGATATAAAACTGGACGAACATACTCAGTTCCCGTTGTATGCTGAAGTCATCATAGCCTGAAAGAAAATTATACCCTTCGATAAAAATAAGAGCGGCAACCGCGGGTATGAGTGAGTAGAGCATGATTTTGCGCCAGTATGACCGGTAGAAGGCTCTTAACTTTTTTATCATAGTCTCAGAATTTTACGCAAGAGGAGCAGCCAGAAACAACTGCCCCTCTTGCTCATGCAGCTTGTCTGTTAATGCAACTGATTCTCTGTGTGATGCGACAGATAAAATCAGTTGCTGTTATCGGGTAACGCGCCCAACTCCTGAGCTTGCGACATCACTGTCAAACTCAAAGTTTTCAATAGCTCCGACAATCTTGCCAAAAAAACGGAAGATGCTCTCCGACAAGTCGTCTCCACCGTTGATGCTGGTCAGTTCACTTTTAGTGAGTTCTTTGACATTAGTGTTCAAGGTATCCATTTATCTCATCTCTTTTGTTATAGTTTCAGTGATTACTGCATACTTTCCCTTCCTTCGTTGAAGGCTTCTACATGTGCCTCCCAGTCATTGTAGGCCTCTTTTAAAGTGTGGAAAGCCGTAGCGCTTAAAAACGATACAATGGCAGTAGTGATAACGCCTCCGCCGTGGATGCCGGTCCTCTCTTCAGGGGACAGGTTTTGCAGCAGAGCAGATCTTCTATCACCCATGATAGTCCTCCTTTTTTAGTTCTGGTGTTTGTATTTAAATGCAAAGCATGATCATGTATGCAATGGTAATATCAGTCTGTATACTGAATAAATGAATACAGTGGAGGCCACTTGTGTTATCTATTTTGTGCTGTTCTCAGCAAATCCTTCTGGTTCATCGAAGTTTTTCGTTTGCATAGGGCCGGAGCTCCTCCCCAGTCAGTAATGTCCTCGCCGTCGCTAATGAATTAAGTGCAAAGGTGTACATCAGAACTCTCTTCGGAGATATTACCTGGTGTGTATAGCGAAGCGAAATAACGGGCAACTAAAAAAAAATGTCATATCCTCACGGAAACGTATTGCCTATAAGAAACTTTATTAGTATACTTAGTTTCCATGATGAAACAAGTCTGATGACCTTGTGAACATGGAACAATTATTGAGAGAAGTAACAACCTATTACCCAAAACATTACACCACTATGAAAAAGCAAAAAATTTATTCGTCTTTACTGGCTGCAGCAGTACTTACTGTCATGACACTCGGATCCGGGCAGAATGCCCATGCACAGTCACAAATGGAATATTCTCCGGTTACCTGGGGACTCAACGCGGGTCTCACGGTTTCCGATCTCTGGGGAGATGATGTCGGAGGTACCACGGTCCGGGCCGGATTTACCGGAGGTGCTTTTTTGAACTACCGCGTCCACCCAACGTTTTCCATCCAGCCGGAGATGAATTTCACCATGAAATACAGTCAGGCAGATGCTGGTGTCCTCGGAGAAGCTCAAAAAACAGATTACGATCTGGGATATCTTGAAATACCGGTACTTTTCAAGGCACATTTGCCTACCCAGAGCATGATCACACCAAACCTGTACGCCGGTCCGGCACTGTCTTTCAAACTTTATGGAGAGGCTGACAGCGATGACCTCAGAAGCACACACAACAGTGTCGATTTCGGACTGGCATTCGGCGGCGGAATTGACATCAACAGGGCATTGCATCTTGATCTCAGGTATACGCTGGGACTTGTGGATGTATTTGATGCTCCGGGTGATCCGGAAGTGAAAAACGGTGCATTCCAGGTAACACTGGGGTACGGATTCTGATATACAACAGGAGAGAGTGCAGCTAATAACTGCCTCCAACAACCCCCCAAAACCGCAATGGCCATGTCGTGACAAACATGGCCATTTTTTATGTGAAAAACACTACCTTTACAGCGTTGTCAGTATATGTTTTTTTCAGGGTTTATGCACCAAAAGGAAGTATATGGGTAGAAGTGGAATGTCAGATGAACTGCTGGAGGTTGCCGGAAACTTATTCCGGAAGCATGGTATTACCTATGTTACCATGGATGATATTTCCAGGGAGATGGGGATCTCCAAGAAAACATTATATAAATATTACAGAAACAAGGAAGATCTGTTATACCATGTTTTCAAAAAGGGAATTGAGGACCGGTTCCGCAAGCACAGGGAAGTTCTTGTTAACGCGCCCAATATTATTGAAGGCCTTGTGATGGTTATGGTCGATACCATGAAGGATTATGAAAAAATGAATCCCGTTCTGCTCGAAGAGCTTCGCAGAAGGTACCGCGCGGTTTCCGATGTCATTCGCAAAGAGCAGTACGAGCAAAGTTATGATGAAATTCTCAAGATGCTTGAGAAGGGTAAGCAGCAGGGGGTCATAATGGAAGAAGTGGACAGCGATATTGTGGCCAAGCTGTTTATGGCGCAGACTAAACATATCCATGATTACGATTTGTTTCCGGTGACCGAGTATCCGCGGGCGAAGCTTTTCGAGTATGTTTTCCTGAATTTTCTGAGAAGTATTATTACTGAAAAAGGAAAATCTCTCCTGGATCAGGCATACCGGAAATATGAAGGGGATTTTTTCAGAAAATAGGCGATATAACAGACTTGCCGCGCTGACTCTGCGCATGATTATTTTCTTGCCGGGCTTTAATTTCTGTTATTTCTCTTAACATGTTGTTAAATAATATAAAAACGGCAATATCCGGAGTAATGCATAGTTTATCGGGTTACTATTTCAATTAATGAAACAAAACAACCGAAAAGAGGTATCTATGAAATCACAATCCATTTTCACCGGAATCATCGCCGCCGTGTTCGCTATGTTTGCCATGCCGGCGGAAGCACAATTCCAGCAGCCTCCTCAGGACGAAGCTCCGCAGATCGAAGTTTCCGATGAAGAACTGCAGGTATTTGTTGATGCTTCCATGAATGCACAAACGGTACAGGCACAATCCCAGCAAGAGATGGTGGCGATTGTGGATGAAGAGGGTATCGACGTACAGACGTACAACGAAATCATGCAGGCCCAGCAAATGGGACAATCTACTGACGAACTGGACGTGTCCGCAGAAGACATGGAAAAGTTTGAAAGTGCCTTTGAAAAAATCGAGGAGATTGAGCAGGAAATGGAAGCCGACCTGACCGAAGCCATTGAAGATGAAGGTATGGATATGGACCGATTCCAGGAAATCAACATGGCTGTTCAACAGGATCCTGAACTGCAGCAGCGCGTGCAGCAAATGATCCAGGAAGCTCAAATGCAGCAGGGACAGCAGCAGCCTCAGCAGCAACCACAGCCAGAAGGTTACTAATAGTTAACTGTTGTACTTGCAAGCCGGAATATAGCAGGTGCGTCCTGCAATACGGCTTGAAAAGTGACTGCAAAATGAATGTGCTCATATGAGCTCAATCAGAAGCCCATCCTCTTTCGGGGGATGGGCTTTTTTTTTCAAAAAAAAATGCAACATATGGAAACTTTATTCGTATTATAAGTTTCCGTTGTCTCACGGATCTCATTCACACCAAGAAAACTCAAGCCGATATGTCCAACGAACAATATGTTCAATGAAAATATGCTCAATAAACATCACCCGATCAGGGAACAGATTGAAAAGGCAGCTTATGAACTGTTTCGCAAACAGGGATTGACGTGTGTCAGCATGACAGATGTTGCTGCTGAACTGGGCATGTCCAAGAACACACTGTACTCACACTACCGGAATAAAGAGGATCTGATTTTCCACAGTATGAAGCATCAGTCGGCCGTAAGAGATCGTCACAGAAAAAAAATACTGAATGAACACAAACAGGTCATCGACGGAATGGTGGCACTGATGCAGTTTGGCGTCAGGCAGCTGGAGAAAATCAATCCGGTCCTGTTTGAACAGATGCGGCGCAATTATCCCAGGCTTTACGAAACCATTCAGAAAGAGACGTCCTCCAGAATATATAACGATATCACCGCACTGCTGGAAAAAGGTAAACACGAAGGCTGGTTTCTGGAGGAAGTGAATTCCGATATCGTTGCCCGGCTGTTCGGTGAGCAAATGCGACAGCTGGTCAACTATGAGCTGTTTCCTGTAACTGAGTACCCCCGGCCTGAGCTGTTTCGCCACATATTCCTGCACTTTATGCGGGGTATCACTACGGCAAAGGGCCGTCGCCGAATAGACCAGCTTGTTGATCATTATCAAACCTTCCGGGACGGCTCCGGTCCTGTCACAACCGCAACACAATAAAATCATACCATTCATGTACCGACTCATATTAATATTCATATCAGTGGCTGTTCTGGCGGATCCTGCCAGGGTGTTTGCAACCCAGCCTGAAGGGCCAGAATCTTCAGGTAATAGTCAGGACGATAAAGAAACCATTTCACTTACACTGGATGACGCCATTAGAAAAGCACTTGAAAACAGTCAGCAAATACGTGATGCCCGGTTTGAAAGCCAGATTTCCGAAGCAGCCCGCAGGGAAGCGCAAACCGGATACCTGCCGCGTGTTACTATTGAGGGAAGCTATCAGAATTACGTAGATCTGCCGGTTATCTTTCTGCCTCCGGACAGCCCGCTTGGTGACCGCCTCGAAACAGGTACAGATCACAACTTTGATGTCAGTGCGCAGTTGTCCATGCCCATATACAACCAGAGTGTGATCAGGGGAGTGTCGCTGGCCAAAGCAAATGAGGCAATGTCGGAGGTGATGATGGAAGCAACTCGCCAGGAAATGAAGGAGGAGGTACAACAGGCCTGGCTGAATGTAAAACTGGCGGAAGAATCACTGAAAGCGCTCAGAATCAGCAAAGAGAGGCGTCAGACGGATCTTGAGCTGGTGAAATCGATGGTAGAAGAACAAGTGGCACCGGAATATGATGAAATCAGGACACGTGTTCAGCTTGAAAATCTGAAACCCGAAGTGCGGCAGGCTGAGAATGCGTTCACCGGTGCAGTGAACTATCTGAAGCTGCTGACTGCCATTCCGGTTGACCAGGATATTTCCCTGGAAGGGACACTGGAAAAGCTCTATTCTGAAAAGGGCGCATCCGGACAGGATCAATTGCTGACGCAGGACTTTTCATCGAACCCGGATCTTATGCAGCAAGATGCGCGGCTGGAGGTTGCCGAAGCGCAACTGAGTCTGGACCGTGCGGCATATGTACCGTCACTGTCTCTCATCGGGTCACACACCCAGCAGGCGCAGGGAAACACATTTGAACCGTTTGACTACGATTGGGTTTCGACCACTTTTGTAGGGGTAAACCTCAGTATACCTCTATTTTCCGGTTTTGAACGGCGTTTACAGAGACAGCAGTCGCAGCTGCAGCTTGAGCAGCAGGAGTCACAAAGGGAGTTTTTAGAGGAATCTGTGCAAGTGGATTATCAGAACGCCCTCGACGAAATGAGACAGGCAGGGGCTGCAATTGAAGCACAGGAAGCCAATGTGGAGATGGCCGAGCGTGGTTACGAAATAGCAAGAGTTGGTTACGAAAGCGGTTCACATACGCTTATCGAGGTCAATGACGCCGAGCTCGCCACCACCGAAGCCCGTCTGAACTATCTGCAGTCACTGTTTGACTATATGAACGCCACCCTGGAACTGGAACGCATCCTGGGTGTGCATGCTACAGACTGAAAATTAACAAGAACTACTATTATTTCTACATAGCAAAGCGTCATGGAAAAAAGAACAAATAAAAAGAAAGAAATTGGAGCAGCACTGATTATTACAGCTGTACTTATAGCGGCCGGATTCATTTTTTATCAGAATAACAATCAGGAAAATGAATCCACCGTATTATACGAGACCGAAGAAGATGAAGCAGTTCCTGTCCGCACGGTCCGTGTTAATCGTGAAAGCTGGCACCTCACACGCACGTATCCCGGAAACATCGAACAGTGGGAATACGCATTTATCTCAGGTGCAGCGGGTACGCGGATTTTATCCATTCATGCCAGGGAGGGCGACAAGGTGCAAAAGGGCGATCTTCTGGCCGAGATGGATCGCAGCAATCTGAACCAGGCGGAAGTGCAGATGAATACTGCCTGCAATGAAGTAAGAAGACTGGAAAACCTGGCGGAAGCAGGAGCAGTCTCAGGACAGCAGCTTGAGCAGGCACAGGCGCAGTATGACAATGCCAAAAGTTCCTACGAACAGCTCAGGGAAGACACGGACCTGCGGGCGCCCATCGACGGCGTGATAACAGATAAATACTTTGTCGAAGGAGAACAGTTTTCACCCGGCGGAGAGCGGCCTTCACTGATGACACTGATGACCGTGGATCCGGTCAAGGTGACAATCAATATTTCAGAGCGGTATTTCCCTCTGATTTATTATGGAATGGAAGTGGATGTGATGCCTGACACTTATCCCGGAGAGACATTTGAGGGAGAAGTTGATTTCATTGGTCCGACAGTGGATCCGGTCAGCCGGACATTTCGTGTGGAAATCCGCATTGATAATCCGGATCACCGTCTGAGTCCGGGCATGTTTGCCAGGGTACGGATGGATATGGATGAACGGGAGGATCTGTTTTTGCCTGCGGCGGCGGTCCACAGGGAGCCGGGCAATCAG
Source organism: Natronogracilivirga saccharolytica (assembly GCF_017921895.1). NCBI lineage: Bacteria > Pseudomonadati > Balneolota > Balneolia > Balneolales > Cyclonatronaceae > Natronogracilivirga > Natronogracilivirga saccharolytica. The sequence continues at coordinate 61,939 of NZ_JAFIDN010000006.1, read as the reverse complement.
ACACGTTATGTATACCGCGTAAACGACGGCACAGCAGAAAGAGCAGATGTACAGACAGGTGACCGAATGGAAGAGATGCTTCAGATAAGGGACGGCCTGAATGAAGGTGACCAGGTGATACAGGAGGGGGCCGGCCGTGTAGAAAGCGGAAGCGAAGTGCGCATTGTAGAATAAGGGATTCCGGTCAGCGGGACCAGCACATTACAGATCAGATATTGAAACAGGAATTAAGCTATGAGTATGTATCAACTGGCCGTCAGAAGACCCGTTGCCATAGGGATGGTTTTTCTGGCCATAATTGTATTTGGAGTTTTTTCATTTACACGTCTGCCCGTGGATTTGTTTCCGGAGATAGAGGCGCCTGTGATCACCGTGATCACGACCTATCCGGGAGTGGCAGCGCAGGAAATTGAGCGGAATGTAACCGAGGAGCTTGAGGATGTTCTCAGTACCATACCGAACCTTGAGGAGATCAGGTCCGAATCTCTGGACAACTCCTCAATTATTACTCTTGAGCTGGACTGGGGAATAGATATGCTTGAGGCCTCGGATGATGTGCGGGATGCGGTGAGCAGGGCCCGGCAGCAGCTGCCGGACGATATAGATGAGCCGATAATCCAGAAGTTTGATGCCGGAGCCATCCCCATCATGATTTTTGCCGTAACGGCAGAAGAGAGTTACCATGAGCTGGAAACTATTCTGGATGATGATTTGGTGGCCTCTTTAAACAGGGTACCCGGTGTCGGTGCCGTAAATCTTTTCGGCACTCCGGTACAGGAAATCCAGGTTCAGATAGATCCCGTGCAGTTTGAAGCTTACAACCTGGATATTGACCGGGTTTCTGATATAATCGGAGCTGAAAATGTATCGGTGCCGGCCGGAAGGCTGGATATTGGCGTCAGTTCCTACAATTTGCGCACCAATACCGAATTTGCTGATGAAAGGGAGATCGGGGATGTCGTGGTTGCCTATGATGAGGGCCGGGCGGTCTATTTGCATGAAGTGGCTTCCATCCGTACAGAGTACGAGGACGAGACATCCCTGAGTCGCGTAAACAGGGGCCGCGGGGTTGCAGTGACGATAAACAAACAGTCGGATGCCAATACGGTAACTGTAGCCAATGACCTGCATGAAAGGCTGCCGGAAATTCAGGACCGTCTTCCGGATGATGTAGAGGTCAGCGTACTGCTGGATACATCCGAGTTTATTTCCGGAGCTATCAATAACCTCTCATCAGTGATCCTCTACGCCATCATGTTTGTGATACTGGTGGTATTTGTGTTCCTGCACCGGTGGCGTGCGACCATCATTATTGCGGTCACAATTCCCGTCTCCCTGGTTATGGGCTTTATTTATCTTGCTCTCACGGGAAGCACACTGAACATTATTTCGCTCTCCTCACTGGCCATTGCCCTGGGAATGGTGGTGGATGATGCAATCGTGGTGCTTGAAAATGTCATGAAACGGCTGGAAGCCGGTGACGACCCGTCCGGTGCGGCCGTAAGGGGCGCCCGGGAAGTATTCACAGCTGTGGTGGCGTCCACGCTTACCGTTGTAGCCGTGTTTCTGCCACTAACTTTTGTTTCCGGTATGATGGGGTTCTGGTTCCGTGAGCTCGGCTTTATTGTTGTGGTGACCGTAGTCACATCAACGCTGTCGGCACTCATGCTGACCCCCATGCTGGCATCTGTCCTGATGAACCACAAAGATGATCAGAAAAAGAGGAGCCGGGCAGTGCAATTTTTTGTTTCTTCATTTTCTAAGGGTTTTGGTGCACTGGAAAATGCCTACGGAAGGGCAGTACGCTGGTCGATAAGACGCCGCAAAACGGTTATCGCCGGTGCATTGGGAATATTCGCCTTTACCCTGGCCATGATACCTGTGATCGGAACCGAGTTTATGCCGGTATCGGATAATAACCAGGTGCAGCTGGAAGCAGAACTGGCGACGGGCAGATCGCTTGAGTTTACCGAACAGGTGATTTACGAGCTTGAGGAGATCATTACAGAAGAAGTGCCGGAACTGAGGAATATGAGCATTCGCGCCGGCGGGACAGGTATGGGCGGTGCAAATCCCGTTTATCAGATCAATGGCAACCTGCAGCTGGTGACACTGGACGAAAGGGATCGTTCTGTGTTTGAAATTGCGGAGGTTCTGAGAGAGCGCGTGGAAAAAGTGCCTGAAATCAACCACCTGCAAATTGAAGCCGGTGGCGGAGGTGCGGGAAGTCCAAGACCAATCGAAGTTAACATCATTGGCCGCGACTTTGAGCAGACCGGCGTCATTGCCAATAATCTGATTGACAGCATGCGGACAATCGAGGGTGTCCGCGATCCGAGAAGAAGCCGTGGTGATGACCGTCCGGAATTTGAGTTGAATCTGGACCGTGAAAAGCTTGCCGGATCAGGTCTTAATTCCGCTTCAGTTTCAAATATTGTAAGGGGAACTATGGACGGCCTTGTTGCCACACAATTCCGGCGTGACGGCCATGAATATGATGTGCTGGTGAGATATCGTGATGAGGACCGGCATAGTCTGACATCACTGGAACAGGTCAGTGTCATGACTCCCGATGGCAGACAGGTACGGGTATCGGACCTGGGTCATATCAACGAGGTGATGACCCCGCCTAATATTGAACGCTTCAATCGTGAACGGTTTGTATCAGTGACTGCTGGACTGCATGACCGGCCGTTGAGTGATGCGGTTGATGATATCCGGGATCAGATAAGTCAGATGGATATACCGGATGATGTGGAGATCGAATATGGCGGGGACATAGAGGGACAGGAGGAGGGTTTTTCGGGTCTGCTGCTGGTACTGGTATTGAGCCTGGTGCTTGTCTATATAGTGATGGCCGGACAGTTCGAATCTTTCCGGGATCCGCTGGTGATTATGTTTTCTATTCCCTTTTCCTTTACAGGTGTATTTCTGGCCCTGCTCATCACCGGAACGTCACTGAGTGTCATCGGTATGCTTGGAGCGGTGATTCTGGTGGGAATTGTGGTCAAGAATGCCATCGTGCTTATCGACTATATCCGGTTGCTGCAAGGTCAGGGCATGAAAGTGTTCGATTCGATCATTGAGGCTGGGAAAATGCGTCTGCGTCCGGTTCTGATGACTACACTCACAACGGTGCTTGCCATGTTTCCGCTGGCTCTGGCCCTGGGTGAAGGCGCCGAAATGTGGCAGCCCATGGCGATTTCCGTAATTGGCGGACTCTCTTTCTCTACTCTGATCACACTCGGGCTGATTCCGGTAATGTATGCCATATTCCACAGAAAACGCATAGCGGCCGAATAAACGGTATTTCCGGAACAGAGACCCGGGACCATCACAACCAGGGCAGGACAGCGGCAGGCACTGCACGCCATTATCGTGGCGGCAGTGACGCTTTGAAGGGATTACGTTGCCATATCAACAGTAACCTCCAGGTCGGACTTGAACCCTTTCCTGGAACTCAGCGGAATCAGGAAGCGCCCGTCCTCAAATGTCACACTCCGGCCCTTGTTTTCTCCCCACTGTTCATCAGTCAAAATGTACCGCAGCCGCCACTGGCCTTTATCCTGAACTGCCTTGAGGGTTACTTTTTCCCGGAACAGATTCTCCTCAGGGATGCGCTGGCGGGTGAACAGGTTGCCGCTGATGCGGTAGTCCGTGGTTTTGACGGCCAGGTCAATGGTGAAAACAAGTGTTTTACCTGACTCGATTTTTTTGCGGTCCAGAAAAACCGAAAACAGCACCGGCATGCGGAGCTTTTTGCTGCCCGATGCCCCGTTATCGGGAAACATCTCTTCAAACTTCCGGAAAACGGCAGAGTTGTTGTCGATCCGGCGGTCGCTCAGCCGGAATCGCGCGCCCCGCGTCATGACAGTGCATTCAAAAAGATAGGAGGCGCGTATTTCTCTTCCGTCTTCGTGTGCCTTGCGCACCGACGGCGGAAGCGGCAGGTCCCGGACCAGCATCCGGCCTGTGACACGGACGTCACCGAACAGAAAGCGCGTCAGGTTCTGATACCCCTCCTCGGAATTGACCAGACCATAATGGCCGCTGTGACTGTGATGGGTGTAGGTCCGGGGCGCACCCTGAATGCTCGCATTTTTGATCAGCACCAGTCCGTCACTCATCGGCCCTACCGCATACCTCGACAGATTGTAGTCTTCATGATTGGTTCCGACATGGCAGAAAAACCGTGATTCCGGAAATTTGCCGTCAAGAGTATCCACCCTGTTGCTTTCATCACCCGGAACCCGCCACGGCCGTGCCGTATCTCCGTTGCTGCTTCCCAGGCTGCCGGACAACTGAAGGTATTCTGCAATGCGCCGGCGGTTGAAATTGTTGATATCCCATCCGCCCAGAAAGCGCGGGACATTCACACCGCGGATTTCGATTCCGTTGTGGGGTGTTCCGTATGTGAAAACCTTGTCCACCAGTGATTTGGCCTCTTTGCTGCCGATTTTGTCATTCTGCAGCAGGCAGCGTGCAATCAATCCGCCCATTGAGTGCGCCACAAGGTACACACGGAAGGCACTTTTGGCATCGGAATCATCGCCGCAGACCTGGTCACGCGTTTTTAGAATCAGTTCGCTGAGGGATCCGGCGGCTTCTTCAATCGACGGGACACCGTCACCGGAGCCGATGTCACTGTCGGCCTGCTCGTAGTAGCGGTGGATGATGATGCTTTTTGCCGGTATATCGCCCTCCGTCTCCAGCCCGTCGGAATAATTGTCGACATAGCCAAAATCTTTCATCAGGCGGATGAGGGGGGATTCGAAAATGTGGCGCTTGACCTCGCCGTCCCATTCCTGCCGGATTTTGGTCGATCCGAGGTTGAAACCCATGTATGGGGTGGCGACGGTCTCCTCGACGGCGGACTGGGTCATAGCAAAACCGCGAATGTAAATGATCGGATAGAAGGGTGGCTTGATTTTTTTCATGGTCGGCGGATTTAACGTGAGTAGGGGATCCGGAGGCCGAAGGTGAATGCGTTATCGGAGACGGTGACCGGTGCGATCCGGCCCCCGGAGTAGCGGGAAAACAGGTCGATGCGGTTGAGCCGCTCATCCCGTCCGGACCAGCGGATGGCACAGGAGAGGTCGACGACCCATCCGAACCGGCTGTCGAAACCGTCCTCTCTGTATGCGGCAGTCTGACCGAAATCGCGGGTGTACTGATAACCTGCGGCAAGGGCGGCATCCGGCAGGCCGATGAGTCCAAGGCTTAGCTGATGGCGCTGCAGAAGCCGGAGACGCCGGTACTGCCGGTTCGATTCCACCCCGCCGACGGCTTCATCCTGCAGGCCGGCAACGCCCTCGTAGTAGATATGAAAGGTGGGAAGCAGTCCGCTCCGGCCAGACCGTGCCATGTTGATCATCCGCAGGCCGGTTCCGAATGCCAGAAAACCTTTCTCAAACGCGGGATCGGCTTCAAGTCCGGCTTCAAGGGTAATGGCAAACCGGTAGTTGTAGATCCAGTTGAAAAAGCCGATGTCGGTGTAGGTGATATCCTCTTCAAAGAGGTCTCCCGGGATGTCATCGACGGGGCGGGGAGCCAGTTCGAAACCGAAATCCCAGTGCAGGTCGGCGGTGGCAGGCCGGCGCCCGAGGTCAGGATCAAGCAGCCAGATGCCGTCGGTCCGGAAATGTGCGGATCCGTCTGCGGTGAGGTCGCCTCCACGCAGCTCCCGTTTGCCAAACCGGCTGACGGGCATGTTCCAGGCGAGATCCCATCCGGCCCCGCCGGTCACTTGCGACAGATCGTCAGTAAATTCAATTACCGGAACATCGACGGACACATCCAGCCGGTCCGGGGAATCGGCGGCGGAGGTGCCGGGCAGCAGCACAAATGGCAATATCAGTGGCAGGACAAATGGTAGTATTCGGTTCATGATTCATCGGTCAGGTCGGATGAGACCCGGTAAAACTGCTCAAGTACGGGTGCGATTTTCGGGATGGTTTTGCCCGGATCGGAGCAGACGGTGTTCATTTTGCGGTAAAAGGCACTGTTGATATCGCGGATGCGTCCGATTTCATTGACGCGGCCAAACCAGGTGTCGAGGCGGTTGCAGAAGCTGCGGATGGACTGGTTTCGGTCGGTGCTGTCGGACAGCGCGCCGCTGTGGAATGTGAGCTCGCCGATCGGGGTGCGTCCAAGGTGTTCAAATTTTGCCTTGATATCGTCCGATTCCCTGTTGATGCGTTTGCGCATGCCTTCACTCAGGAAATCGGGCTCCTTGTAATTCCAGATGAAGTTGAAAAGGGATGTGTGGATGCGGTTGTTGACATCCCAGGGTGCATCTCCGGCCGGATCGGTGCCGCTGCCTTCAATGACATTGCCTTCCGGGTGATTGCGCAGCCAGGGAGCGGGTTTTCCGTGGACCGCCCGGGCGTTGTTTTCGAGCAGCCAGCGGACGTGTCTTGCTATGTTCGGTTTTTCTTCGGCGTCATCGACGGGAAGGCCGAGGAATGCGGCCGGATTTTTCCGCGCCATCAGTTCAAAATTGTCTTCGCCGATCATGCTGCAGAACGCATCGGTGTAATCGGGATCGGTGCAGTCGATGCGAAGCAGGTGATAGTCGGTTCCCCAGAGCACCTGGCTGCGGTATTTCGGATTTTCAAGCACAGCGGCGAGGTTTTTCCGATAATTGTCTCCGGCATCCGGGTCGTCGTACTGCTCGTTGTGATAGGAGACATCGGCAAATACCCGGCCGGGGAAGCGATCCATCAGGTCCAGAATGTGGTGCGCCCAGCTGTCGCGCGGAAGCCCGGGTGCGATCCAGACATCTTCATCATCCTGCTTCTCGCCGCCAAAATGTCCGAAACAGACCTTCAGGCTGGAGTGTTTTTCAAGAACCGGAATCCAGTGTCCGGGATGCCCGTATTGTGCGGCATCGGGACTCTTCCGGAAGCCGGTGTCGTTGCAGTGCAGCAGCACCGGGACCGACTCGCTGTCGCAGAATGCGAGAACCTCATCCATCATCTCACCCCGGATGCTGTACCCGAGGGCGGGATAGAGCTTGAGTCCGACACACGAGCCGCTGTTGATGGCTTCCCTGAAGAGCTCAAAACTCTCTTTTCTGGCTGGATTTACCATTCCGAAGGGAAGCAGGCGTCCGGGAAATCTGAGTGCCTGCCGGGTGGTATCGGCGAGCTGCTTCGGGAAAAGTTTTTTTTCACGGCTGCCCGCTTTGGGATCAATAATATCCATCGGCAGCAGCACGGCCAGATCGTCCTCATCCATCTGCACGATCAGGTCATCAGCGACATCGGATATGGCGGCTGCGAATCCGATGCGCAGCCATTCAAAGGTGTTGATTACGGTCGATGAGCTTGCCTGGTTCCGGTCGATGACAGATGCTTCGAGCAGGCTGGTCAGCAGGGAAGCGGTTTCGGATGACGGGGGCAGTTCCAGGTGCCGGTCGAAAAAATCACGCATTTTTCCGGGCATCAGCCGGTTGAAAAAGCGGGTCTTGCGGATGGTGCGGTGGAAATCGTCAAGGGAGATGTCTTTGCTTCTGCTTTTCCGCCGGGTACGAAGATATGAAAGTATGGCGTCACGAAGCGGTTCGGGCAGGTTTTTTCCGGACAGGCGATGCGACAGCAGCAGGATGGTTTCTTTGGTCAGAATGGACTGAAAATTGAACACATGGGCGTGAACATTGATTTTCATGGCGGCCGTCTTGAATGGAGGGTGATGACGCTTGCCGTAAATTCTGAATAATTAGTAATTTTTCAAACCTGAATTTATCGGTTTTCCCGGCCTGTAAGCTGGTCGATAAATGTCTGTCTGACCTCCTGCCCGGCATCTCTGAAATTGAGAAAAGGGACGTGGCGGTCGGGACGGGTGGTATCCGCCCGGATTCCCCAGAGTGGATTCAGGTCGTTGGGTATCATCGAGTAGCGGGCGTCGCCGATGATATCGTCTTTTTCCGGATGGCGGATCAGGTATCCGTCGGAAAAGCGACGGAAGCGGAGCAGGTCATTGTAGAGCGTGGTGCCTTTCCATTCGGCAAAATCCGTTTCGGGACGGATGATCGGGGCGGCATCGCCTTCATAGATAATCTGCGGAGAGAAAATGCCAGAGCGAATGGCGTCCACATGGACGGTATCACCGGCGATGTAGGTGCTGCGCCACAGCAGAAGGTTGCCGATGGTCGGTTTGACGACCAGGCGCTCGATCCGGTGGCCCCGGTCTTCGGCCAGTTCGCCGGCGGCCGAGATGCCGCGCTCACGCTGAACAAAGCCGAAGGTCAGATACAGAAGCAGCCAGCCGAAGAATATCCATCCGAACATCCGTTTTCTGTAATAAAACGCTGCGGTGGTGAGCACCGCCATGACCCCGGTGAGCAGCGGGTCAATGATAGGCAGCAGGTTCCAGGCAAAACGCGTGTCAGCGAAAGGCCAGAGCAACTCGGTTCCGTAGCTGGTGGCGGCATCCAGAAGTCCGTGGGTTGCGAAACCGAGAAAACTGTAAAAAAAGAGTTCGCGGAAAGAGAGGTGCCTGCGCATGACATACCACAGCAGGCCTGCGGTGAGGAGTGCACCGACGGGTATGAAAAGAAACGCGTGAGTAAACTGCCGGTGAATTTCGATGTTGAAAAGGGGATCCGACGGCATGTGCATGAACGTCTCAACGTCGGGAAGGAGTCCGGCAATGGCGGCGGTAAAGGCGGCGGGACGGTGCTTTTCTTCGGGGGCGACCGACTGGGCGGCAGCGGCACCGGTCAATGCATGCGTCAGTGGATCCATACGGGGTCAGTCAGGTATGCAAACAACAGGGAATGGCAATCGGGAAGGAAAATAAAAAGGGGAGCGGTGAAATGACCGCAGCCCCTTTGAATGATCGTCCGGACGATGTAACCGGCATGCATTTCGGATTATTTGCTGCCCAGTTTGTCGTCCAGGGAAAACTTTCCGCTTCCCATCAGTGCGAGTGCGGCACTGGCAAGAAGAAGCATCAGGTCAAGCCGGTATGCTGAAAAAGATTCCCCGGGTATGACTTTGGTAGTGAGAAGGGCAACGACCATGATTATGGCCAGCAGAATAGCAGGAATACGGATGTAGGCTCCGACAAGTACCAGTATACCGCCAACGAATTCAACAATGGCAACAATCCATGCCATCAGCCCGGGAAGCGGTATCCCGATTTCACCAAAAAAACCTTGTGTTCCCTCAATTCCGGTAATTTTTCCCCATCCGGCCACGATGAAAATAATTCCGACACCAAGTCGGAGCAGAAGCAGCGCAATGTCTTTATTCTGATCGTTTGATGCATTTACCATAAGTCTCCTCTATCTGTTTGATATCCAGTTCATACCATACACGATGTACGGTTTGTCATGTGCTGAAAAGTGTACATTTTGTAACAACGCGGTTCCGGCAATCATTCAACAGAAAAATGGAAAAATGTTGTAAGGATGTTCATGTTTTGTTCTCTAAGCTAATGATAGCATCTTGTCCGTCCGTTCGGCGGATGGATGAATGCTGACAGACCTGAACCGGATCGGACGTTGAACCTCGTCCGATCCTGATTATTTTCGCATAATTGCGTACATTTTCCGTTTGACAGAAGCCGGTTGTTTCAACCAGAGGATAACGGTAACAGATGCAGCGACGCGTCCGGCTGGTCCGCAACTCAGGAATAATGTTACAACACACAGGTCTGATCATTTTGAAAACAATCACAATTTTTCTGTTTGCCATAGCATACATGGCGGTATCCGGCGGTGCGGCCGTCAGTGCTGACATCGATAATGACCGCGACGACATTGACGAGGAATACCGCGCATTTGTTGAAGAGTGGCATGAGGATCGGGTTGAAAGGCTCAAGGAAGAGCAGGGCTGGCTGCGTCTCACCGGTCTGTACTGGCTGAGCGAAGGGGAACAGTCTTTTGGCGGCGGTGAGCGGTCCCGCATCCGGTTCCCTGAGGGATCAATCCCGGACCTCGCCGGAACATTCAAGCTGGAGGCAGACACCGTTGTCATGAGAGTTGCGGGAAATGTGGATATCCGGGATGAGCGCGGACGTCGCATGGCCGAGGACACCATTTACACACCGGACCTGACCCGGGAGCTGCACTACCGTGGTCTGACCTGGTTTGTGATGCGCCGTGATGACAAACTTGGTATTCGCCTTTATGATGATGACAGTCCGCACCTGCAGCATTTCGACGGTATCGACCGGTTTGATATTGACCCGGACTGGCGCGTCGAGGCTGAATTCGAACCGAGGGAAGAGGGAGACACCATGAAAATTGAGAATGTGCTCGGACAAATGGTTGATTACGCCGTTGCCGGTGATCTTTATTTCACGGTTGAGGATGAGGAAGTTTCCATGATTGCTCTGGGAACCGGCAGCCGGCTTTTTATTCCGTTTTCCGATGCCACGGCAGGTGAGGAAACTTACGAAGCGGGACGCTATGTCTATATTGATCGCCCTGAGCCCGGCGAGAAAGCCATTATCGATTTCAATGTGTCTTACAATCCGCCCTGCGCTATAAATCCGTACACCACGTGTCCGCTGCCGCCTGCTGAAAACCGCAAGAACTTTCCGATACGCGCCGGTGAGAAAAGGTATGACAAGTACGAGCCGGAATCCTGACGGTTTTGACTTCAGAAATCTTTGATAAAGACTTGCATCAGGCACCTGTGCGAAGAGTTTAACGACGGAATCGCTTGCTTCACCGCAGTGCACATACGCGTGATTGCGGGAATCGTATCGCAGGATTTAGCATCGGGCTGCTCAGCCTGATTTTTTCAGCCAGGCGAATAGTTCTTTCACCGACAGTGTGTTTAGGATTTGCCCGGCAGAAAATCCGGCTTTTCGAGCCGTTCCGACACCATAGCGCACATGATCCAGTCCGTCGGTACTGTGCGCATCCGGACAGACGGCACTCATAAGTCCCGCATCCCGGGCCTTTCTGCCGTAGCGCCAGTCAAGTTCCAGGCGCCAGGGATTGGCATTGATTTCAATGGCGGTATTGTGTGCGGCGGCATGGGTGATCAGCCGGTTGAGGTCGGCTTTATTTCCGTCACGACGCAAAAGCAGACGGCCGGTGGGATGTCCGATCATATGGATGTGCGGATGTTCTGCGGCCTGCATCAGGCGCCCGAGCATGGCATCAGGAGGCTGATCGAGAACTGAATGCACACTTCCGATGACCATGTCGAAGCCGGCCAGCACCTCATCAGGATAATCAAGGCGTCCGTCAGACAGGATGTCGGATTCGATCCCTTTAAGAATGACAAATCCGTTTCCGCCGGCGCTTTCTGCGAACTCTTTGTTCAGTGCATCAATCTCTTCCCACTGCTGATGAACCTTCTCGATGGAGAGTCCGCCAGCATATGCGGCACTTCGGGAGTGATCGGTCAGCACGAGATATTCATACCCCCTGGAAATGCACGCTTCGGCCATTTCGCGGATGGAGTTTTTTCCGTCGCTCCATTTGGAGTGGGCGTGAATGATGCCCCGCAGCTGGTGCTGTTCCAAAAGTTCAGGAGTGCTGCCGTTCTGCGCGAGGTCAAACTCACCGTGATCTTCGCGCAGTTCCGCAGGAATATACCCGAGGTCAAGGTGCCTGTAGATGTCCTCTTCGCTTTTTGCAGGCAACGGGCGGTCAAAATCGGCCTGATTCTCTGCATTCTGATGGAAAAGGCCGTACTCGTTGAGCTGCAGTTTTCTGGCTCTGGCCCGCTGGCGCATCGCCACATTGTGCTCTTTGCTTCCGGTGAAATACATGAGTGCGGCCGGATAATGCTCCCGGCTTACGATCCGTAGATCCACCTGCCTTCCCTCTTTTGTGCGGACCGAGCTTTTGGTTTCACCCTGACCCAGGATTTCCGTGACGCTGCCGGTCTCAACAAACCGGGTCATGAGCGATTCTGCATCGTTCCGGTCAGCGGCTATCAGCAGGTCAATATCGCCGATGGTCTCTTTGGCGCGCCGCAGTGATCCGGCGACGGAGATTTCCTGCACGCCATCAGCATCGTTCATGCGATCCAGAAACAATTCCGCAATGACCGTGGCTTCGTCGACCCGGCACCGGTCGGTGAACTGCTCCATCCATTCAATGGATGCAAGTATTTTTTCCGCTGTCTTTTTGCCCATACCCGGCAGTTCCGCAACCGAACCATCACGGCACTTTTCACGGAGCTCCGATAACTCAGTGATGCCAAGCTCCTTGTGAATCTTGTAGATCTTTTTCGGACCCATACCCGAAATGCCCAGCCATGCGATCAGGCCGTCCGGCACCTGCTCTTTCAGTTTATCCAGCACCGGAATCGTTCCGCTTTCCGCATATGTGTACACGTCCTGCGCGATCGACTTGCCGATTCCCTTCAGGTTGGTAAGTGTCTGATTTTCAATGTGCTGGTTGATGTCGTCATCCAAACTTTCGATGGTGCGCGCGGCGCGGTCGAAGGCCATCGCGCGGAAGTCATTTTCACCGGCAAGCCGCATCAGTGTGCCGATTTCTTCAAGTCTGGCAACGATATCGTCTTTCTGGACAGGTTGTGGCATCAGTTTTTGTATAAGTTGTGCACGTTTCTCCGGAGCTGGCTGGCTGCGAAATCACAAATGGGAAAATCTTCTAAATCTAATAATTAAAACGTTGCCGGACTAACCCGGTCCGACCGAAATTGACGTTTCAAATCAGCACTGATTTTGGTAACCTTCACCTTCGAACAATCAGAAATCCGGGTACTGACGATGCGGGAAATATTTTGTGATGGAGCAAGCGAGTCGTGGCATCATCTGCGGCAAGAGGCCGGCGGATCCGGCACCCTGATTCTCGTGAGCAACCTGCTGATGGAGCGGGAGGTGCGGAAAAAGTGGCAGCAGCACACCGGTGATTTCGCCCCTGACATCCGGACCCTCGCATCGTTTCTCGATGAGGTGGCGCGCCACAGTATTGATGAAGCGGACCAGCCGGCGCTTGTTCCAGCAGCCGAAGAGCGCACCATGTGGCTGGAGCAGTGGCTGTCCACCCATCCCGACCGTGACTTCCGGCGGTTTTCCGGCATGAAATCGGTCACGGCCATATCCAACATTATCGGGGATCTGTACCGGGAAAATCAGCGGCCGGGCGCGTTGCGTGAGCAGCTTGAGCAAATCGATCCTGATGCCGGTGTGCGGGGAATAAAGCAGCAAGGAGGTAAACAGCAAGGCAGGGAACCGGGTAACACTCTGTCCGGATCCGCTCAGCGAAAGGTTCTGGCCGATCTGCTTCAGGCCTATGAGCAGGAGATGTCGGAAAAAAACTGGCTTGACCGCGAGTTCCTGCCGGGGAAAATGGAACACTGCCGTCCGCACATTATCCGGTATTCCAAACTGGTTATTTATCTGGCTGATGTGATCGATCCGGTGCAGCATCATGCGCTGGAGCGGATTGCCCGGTCAGTCGGGGATCGCACGGAGCTTGTCCGGATCTATGCGGGTAATGCAGACCAGGCGGGGGCCGGCTTTCACGGTACCAGCGGGTTTCGGTACATGAGCTCGTTCCATCATCCCAGGGAAGAGCTTGAACAGGCCATGCGCCAGATTCTGATGCTTATTTCGGAGGGTAATGGTACCGCCGGAGCACAGCCGGAGTACCGGGATTTCGTCATTCTCGCCGGAGACCTGTCGCTGTACGAGCCCATGGTTCCGGCAATGCGCGAGCGATTCGGTGTGCCGCTCTACACCAGCCGGGGGCCGTCACTGATCAGCCATCCTTTCATCCGCAGGCTGCTTACCTATCTGAAACTGGAGGAAAACGGATTCCAGATCGATGATGTCGCCCGGGTTTTTGCTGACAACCGGCTGATATTGCCCAACCTTGAGGATCATGACGAGCAGAAAACCCCGAATATCCGTCATTTTTCACAGTTTTGCAGAGAGTACAATTTCCGGACGCTCGATGAAACCGAAGATGGCATATCGCGGGTTTTCGACAGTCTGCTTGAATACATCCGGTACGAGGATGATGAAGAAAAGGAGCAAAAACGCCGCGACGGATTGCGCCGTGACCGGAAATTTTACGGAGATGTCATCCGGAATCTGAAAAAGCTGAGAACATCCTACAACACCGAAGGAAAGATGCTGCTGCGGGACTGGGTCGGATGGACGGAGGACATTCTCGGGCTGCAGAAGGACCTGATGAGCCGGGAGGCCAACCAGGCCAAGCAGCTGCTCGATATCATTCTCGGAAAACTGCGGGATTCGGAAGCCCGCCTGGGACTTGTACGGAAACTTCCCCGGTCGGATTTTTTCAGGCTGCTTGAATTGCGGCTTAAGGAAACACGTGAGCGTCCGGAAGAGCGTCCGGGCGGCGTACTGCTGACGGAAATTCATCAGCTTCCGGAGGTGCATGACAAGACCGTTTTTGTGCTCGGGCTTCATGAGGACGGCTTCCCCAGGGGCGACCGGCCCGATTTTCTGCATTTCCGGTACGAGAAAGCCCTTGAGCAGCTAACCGGCCGGAAAGGGACGGAATCGTTTGAGCAGGCGAGGATACAGCTTCGCCGGTTGCTTGCTGCCCGCAGCCCGCGCTATCTCAGCCGTCCGGTACTGGTTGATCAGAAGCCGGTGATGCCGTCTCCGTTGTGGCTGGATCTTGAGGAGGAGATTGCCGGCCGTCAAATCGCCCGTGATGCCGGCGATTCAGGCACTTCGCCGGATACGGGCTCACCGGGATCAACTTCACCGGAAGCGATGTCACCGGATAAGCCTGACTGGCCGGTCAGATCATCCCGTCTGCTATTTTCCGGTCATGACATCGGGAAAGTGGCCGCTGCCGGCAATCGCATTGCCGGAGACAGCAGGAAAATTGAGCGACTGGCCGAACCTTTCCGGCAGGCTGCCGATGTCGAACATGCGCGGCGTGACACATCAGACATGGGAGAGTATGACGGCATCGTGGATGCCCGGATTGTTGAGCGGTGGTGGCCGCTCCAGCTGCAGGACGGCCATCTGCCCATGAGCATCAGCCGTCTGGATACCTTTGCATCGTCGCCTCAGGAATATTTTTTCCGGTATGTGCTGCGGCTGGAGCCGTTGAGTGAATACAAAGACGACGCCGAGTCCAGCATCAAAGGCAGTCTGCTGCATCAGATTCTGGAGGAATTCTACTCCGAGACGGAGCAGGAGGGTCCGCCTGTCTGGCCGGCTGACAATCCCGGTAAAGCCCGCACCCGCATGAACAGCATCCGGCGCCGGCTGGTGGAGCTGTTCCGGCATCAGCTCGGCAATCCTGACACTCCATTCCCAGCCATGCTCGAGAGAAATCTTGAACGGGTGACCGGATGGTTTATCGATCTTGAGGCTCTTGGCAGGGAAATATGGATGGAGGATATCGACGATGCGCGTCCGGCTGTTTTCTATCCGGAGTTTGGATTTGAGATGGAGCAAAAGTGGACGTTTTCCAGGAAAATGAACGGGATCGACCTGCGATTTAACGGGAAAATTGACCGCATCGATCTGACATCCGACGGAAAACAGGCACTGATCTTCGATTACAAATCAGGCAAGTCCGGTGTGAAAAAATACACGCACATACTGAACGGGCAGAGCTATCAGCTGCCGGTTTATGGCATGTATCTGCAAAGCTGCGGCATCCCCCGGTTTCTTGCCGGCTATTACCAGCTGCCGATCAGCGGGAAATTCAAAGAGATGGGGCCGGAGTTTTCACTCGGATCGACTGAAATGATCTCTGAGGCAGCCTGGAAAAATAAAGCCCGGACCAAAAGAAAGAGGCATAAGGAAAAATTCAAACCAGCTGAAGAGATGGCGGAATTCATGAAGGCCATCGAACAACACCGCATCAGCTGGATTGCGGATGCCATCAGCAAAGGCAGGTTCCACATCAGCCTTGACAACGATCTGCCCTGGTCCGACTTCCGGCATATTACCCGTTTTGATGAGCGGATTCAGAAACAAAGGAGGAACACAGAGCTGGAGCGGCTGAAAAAAAAGAGCCGGATGGCTGACGGCGAGCCGCCGGCAAAGCTGGACACCTGGTACATCGCAGAACCTTTTTGGGAAGACGATAATGAGCTTTGATTCAAAAAATCACATAATGCCCCCTCAGCAGCAGTCACCCGATGATATCACAGATGAGATCTGCCGTCATCAGGGGTTCATGATTCTGGAGGCTGGTGCCGGAACCGGGAAAACGCATAATCTCACAGAACGCGTCATCCATCAGCTGGCAGACAGGAATGTCCCGCTGGAACGCATGCTTACGCTGACATTCACCGACTTTGCCGCCGCTGAAATGCGGTCACGAATCTACGATGCCATCAACAAAAGTATCGGTAAAAACGGTGCCTCAGAGCATCTTTTGGATACCCGGCGCCGGTTTTCGCGCAACTATATTTCGACGTTTCATTCCTTCTGTAATCGCATTCTGCACTATTTTCCGGATGAACTGACCGAAATATCGGTATCTGATCGTCCGGATTCACTTGACCCGGAAGGACTCCGGAGCCAACGAAATATCGATGGTGCGTTCGAGCTGCTGGGTGATTACGATGAAGTGCTGTGGATGATGGAGTGGCGCAAGCGGTTCTACCGTATCTACAAAGATCACAAGGGATTGCAGCGGCAGCTTTCGCGCATTTCGGTCTCCGATTTCGAGTCGTTCATGCACAAGCTGGGTGGACTTGATGATCAGGCCCTGCACCAGATGGCAGCGCTTGACTGCGAACAGTATCTCGGCAAACTTCGGGAGCTGACAGATATTTGGCGGAAGGAAATCGATCCGCAGGGGAATCAGCTGCTTTCCGGTCTGGCAGAGCATCCGGACTGGTTTAAACCCGAAACCGGTCCGCCGGAAACATTTGAGGACCTGCTTGAGCTGAAAACCCAAAGTAATGGCATCAGTCTGAATGAGCTGGTGAAAAAAAATGTGGACCGGGAAATTCATGCTGAGCTGAACGAGATTGCAAAAGCATTTTTCCCGCTTTATGAAGCGGTCCGGCAGGCCGAGGCGTATCTCGCTGCGGACGAAGTTGCGGAGCAGCTTGCGGCCTATTCAGATGAGGCGGAGTTCAACCCGGATCATGAGGCCTACTGGAATATGCGTGACCTGTCGGAGCTCGCGTTGCGCTGGAAGACACTCATGCGCTATCAGCGGTTTGAGGCCGGCTATTTCAACTATGACGACATGATCTGGCTGACCCACAAGCTGCTGACGGAAAATCCCGGCGTCACCGCTCAGATGCGAAACCGCTTTGATCAGATCCTCGTTGATGAATTTCAGGACACCGACCGGCGCCAGTGGGAGATTATCAGAAAACTCGGCTTTGCAGATGATGGTAACGACAAGGAAGTCATGATCGTCGGTGACATCAAGCAGGCCATCTATTCCTTCCGGGGAGGGGATGTGTCGATGATGCGCCGGGTTCATGCCGACCTGAAGAAGAGGGCAGATCGCAAAAGTGCGCTTCCGCTCCGCATCCTGCCGCTGCCCTACTCATTCCGGTCCAACAAAACCATTGTGGATTTCTCCAATCGCGTTTTTCGCCAGGTGTTTGGCGCCGGAACCACACCCGCATCGTATGAGGCCCACCATCAGTCTCTGAAAAGGCCATCATCTGAAATTTCAAAAAACGCCGATGCCCCCGGCGAGGTGCGCTTATTACGTGCCGATACCGCACAACTCAAGAAAGAGATCAAGCAGATAAACGAGGGGAAAAGCACTTCCTCCCGGACTTCCGTCAGTGTGGAGGCCGAAGCGCTCGCTTCCGATTATGTCCAGCTCGAATCCCGCCGGATCGCCCGGTTCCTGCGCGAAATGCGCGACGGCCGGCATTCGCAATACGAGGCTGTCAGACAGAAAATGATCAGGGGTGAACGGGCTGTGGGCGTTCTTTACCGGCGCCGCAAGCACATGCACGCCCTCGAGCAGGCACTCGCGGAGGCCGGACTCGATTATTCCGTGGCCAAAGGCACACGCTATTATCAGCGCCGCGAAATCAAGGATGCATGGCTTCTGCTTTCGTTTTTGCTGGATGCCTTTGACGATGTTGCTCTGGTCGGACTGCTTCGCTCGCCGATGATTTCATTTTCGGACTCCGGTTTGCTTGCCGCGAGGGTGGCGATGGACAAGCCCGGGCACGATTACCCCCATTTCTGGAACGCGCTTTCAAATGCAAAGCACTGGGATGAACTGCTTTCGGATGCGGACCGGAAGGCGCTTGCCGCAGGTATCCGGCTGCTCGAAGATTTACGGGAAATGGTGCCGGTGAAGCGTGTTTCGGAGATCGTGGAACGGGCGTTTTTTACGGACGGGCCCTACCTCGGTGCTCACGCAGACGATGCTCAGGTACGTGAAAACCTGATCAAGCTGCTGGATGTCATCCGCAATCTGGAGCGCACCGGACGGGGAACCCTTTTTGAAGTCACCGGATTTTTGTCGAACCGTATAACCGAGGAGGCGGGTGATACCGAAGCCGAACAGCCCGAGCCGGCACCTATTCAGCTGATGACTGTCCACGGGTCGAAAGGCCTTCAGTTCCCGATGGTGGCCGTGCCCGATATGCTTGCCGGAGATCATGACGGCGGGATGCAGCTGTTTATAGCCGATGATGATGACGACAGCGCTGCCTGGCCGGCCGTGTCCTACAAGCCGCCCGACAAGGAAGGCACTGATGACAGCAACACCTCCTTTCTGCACCATTTCCTCAAAGCTGAACGAAAGAAACGCCGGCTCGCTGAGGCAAAACGCCTGTTCTATGTCGCCGTAACCCGCGCCGAAACGCACTTGCTGGTCAGCATGACCGATTACAGCGGAAGCAACAAAACGGGATCGTTTGCTGAAATGCTGAAACCGATGTTCTCCGACGATGAAGACCAGGCAGGGGTTTCACTGACGGATGATATTGTCATCCAGGATTTTACGGTCGATGATCTCGAAGAGTTGTCAGGTTATGTTCCGGATCCTGATCCGGATGATGAGGAAGATGCGGATCCGGATAAGGCAAGATTCACCGCAGCAGACCGCTCGGCCGCGGTCTTCCGCAGAGCGGATCAAGGGGTTGCGGCAGATCTTCAGTCTGCATCGGGAATTTCCGGCAAAGACCGGCCGCAGGTGGAGGATGCTGATCCAGATACAGGATCAGATTACAAAAGAGAAAAGGAAGACGAGTCCGGGGATGCAGGAACCGGCCTTGCCCCCAACGACAAGGGTACGCTGATACATCGTGCCCTGGAGTTCGGATTTTTTGAACACGGGGACACGGATACAACTCCTGCGGATAAAGAGACGGATCAAGCTGTTCAGTTCTGGATCAGGGAGCTTTCCGGAATGCAGTATGAGCATCCGGAGAAGGTCATAGAAGAACACCGGGATGAGCTGATAAGGCATTGCCGCAATGCGTCTCACTGTATCCGCAGCATGTTCGGAGACCAGGCTCCCCGCCGTTATGAAGTGGCCTTCGAGGTACTTCTCCGGGATGAAGACCGTACGGGCCCGGAGTCAGCCGGCACCCGTGCTGATGCAGCCTCACCGGCAGATGACACTTCTCTGGCAGATGAAGCCTCACCGGCAGATGACACTTCTCAGGAAGATGAAGCCTCTCAGGTGAATGAAGCCTCTCATGTGGATGAAGTCTCTCCGGCAGCGTACCGGGGCTACATTGATATGATCATCCGGGACTCCGACGGCAGGGAGCATATCGTGGACTTCAAAACCGGTCCGTATACAGATAACAACCGAGATTACGGTTATGATCGCCAAATCGCTGTCTACAAGCGGGCCTTTGAAGAAATCCGGCAGGAAAAAATGGATCCGGGTCGTGTCTGGCTCCTGTTTACCGATCCTGAGGGCGGCCAAGCCGTCTCACTTGCCGATATGTGATCTGCTCTGCAGCGATAAAACGGGCAGAATCCAATTTTTTCGTATCTTTTCCCCTTGTCAAACAGCCGGGCATGTCCGGCTGTTGCCCGTCACATCCCGCAGACACTGAAAACCAGTGGCTGCGGCAGGGGTGACACCCACTGAGGTGACTCCCAATCAGAAATAATTTACGAATCCAGCCTTTTCCCATGTACTTTCGTTCGATCGCAATACTTCTGTGCACCACAGTAATCATATCCGCAGCAGTGGCTGCTTCTCCCGCATTCACAGCCTCAGCGGCATCCGACGGTGAGAATACATCAGCTGCTACAGCCGAATCTGCCGGTGAGACTGCATCCGCTGATGAAAGGGCTTCTGCCTCTTCGGTTGAAAACTCCGATGAAACGGCAGTTGCCACGGAGACCATTTTGTCACCCGCTTCATATCTTGGTTTTGAACCGGGCGAACGGTTTTCCCGTCATCACGAAATCAGCGCCTATTTCCGGCATGTCGCTGAGAACAGTCCGTATGTTGAATGGAGGGATTATGGTGAAAGCTATCTCGGCCGCCCGCTTTTTGCCGTAATCGTCAGCTCCCGTGAAAATATTGAGGGGCTGGATTCAATTTGGGTCAATAACAGGCGGATGGCCGGACTGAAAAGCGGTGATGTGGAAGGCCGGACGGCGGCGATCGCATGGCTGAGCTATGGCATTCACGGAAATGAATCGTCCAGTCCCGAAGCAGCGATGCAGACACTTTTTGCCCTTGCGAAAGGGGCGGCAAATGCCGGTGACAATGAAAACGGAGATGACGACATTGCAGGCTGGCTTGAAGAAACGGTGGTCATCATCGATCCGGTGCTGAATCCCGACGGCAGGGAGCGGTACGTAAGCTGGTTTGAGCAGACGCAGGGCCGCCGGCCTGATCCCCGCCTGGAAACACGGGAGCACAACGAGCCCTGGCCGGGCTCCCGCTCCAACCATTACTATTTTGACCTCAACCGTGACTGGGCCTGGCAGACTCAGCAGGAGAGCAGTCAGCGAGCAGCTTTTTACCACCTCTGGATGCCGCACGTCCATGCCGATTTCCACGAGATGTTTACCAACGACTACTATTTCCCTCCGGCCGCCGAGCCGTATCATTCGACCATCACCCCCTGGCAAAGGGAGTTTCAGGAAAAAATCGGCCAGAATCATGCGCAGCGTTTTGATGAACGGTCCGAACGCTATTTCACAGGGGAGATTTTTGATCTGTTTTACCCCGGATTCGGTGACACCTGGCCTACTTTCAACGGCGCCATCGGCATGACGTATGAACAGATGGGGCACAGCCGGGCCGGAACCAAAATGATTGATGAGCATGGCGATACGCTTACACTTTCCGACCGCATCCGGAATCATCACGAAGCCGGGCTTTCCACCGTCGAAGTGACCGCGCAAAACAGCGAGCGGCTGATCCGGGAGTTTCATGAGTACTTTCGTGCGTCCGAAGACGAACCGGATGGTCGTTACGCTTCTTTTGTGATCAGCGGGGAAAACAACCGCGACAGGCTGACAGCACTTTTGGGATATCTGGACCGCCAGGAGATCCGCTATTTTCCGGCAGAGCCTGACCGGCGGATGCAGGGCCGGCACTACTTGTCCGGCGAACAGCAGCAGCGGCGGACGATGGAAGGGGACATCGTCATTCCGATGCAGCAGCCCAAATCGGTGCTTGCTCATGTTCTGTTTGATCCGGATCCCTCAGAAGTGCTGGCGGATTCCAATACGTACGACATCACCGCATGGGCGCTGCCCTATGCGTATGGCCTGGAAGCGTGGGCAGTAGAGGACAGGGTTCGCATATCGCGCGATTACAGCGGCGGGAGTGCTGGCGGGACGACCCCGGAAGGCAGCAGCGATGACGCTGTACGATCTGAGCATGCATCAGGCTATATCCCCCTGGAGAGCGATACGGCTTATGCATGGGTGTTTGAGTGGGGGGATGTCCGGGATGCCGCATTTGCCGCGGACCTGCTTCAGCGGGATGTGCGGATGCGTGTCACGGAAAGTTCGTTTACTGCGGACGGGCGGGTCTATCCGCCCGGCTCGATGGTGATTACCCGCAGGTCAAATCGTCATATTGAAGACCGGATTTCGGGAATTCTGGATGATATGGCCGCAAAACACAACCGGCGCGTGGCAGAGCTGCATACCGGCAGGACCGACAGCGGTGCGGACCTCGGCTCACCAAGGATACATCCTATGAACAAACCGACTGCGGCTGTTCCTGCAGGACGGGATATCAATGCCGGTCAGCTGGGCGAAATCCGACATTATTTTGATTACCTCCTGGATTATCCGCTGGCTGTTTTTGACTCCCATCGCCTGGCATCCTTTCCTCTGGATGACTACAATCTGCTTATCCTACCGGACGGTTCGTATGAGGGATGGGATGAGGCGGACTGGGACCGCGTTATGTCGTGGGTTCGTGAGGGAGGCCGGCTTATAGCTTATTCAGGTGTTGCACGTATACTATCAGAAAAGGAAGACAGCCGGATAACTGTTCGAGAGACGGAGCCGGAGGGGCGGTCGGAAGTTTCCGGGCAGGATGATGCTCAGCCGGAGCTTCGAAGGCGGTTTGAAGACCGGCGCAGGGATGCCCTCAGCAGACAGATCAGCGGTGTGGTCTACCGGGTTGAACTGGATGACAGCCACCCGCTGGCGTATGGTCTGGGTGAGAGCTATGCTACGCTGAAGCGCGGACTGTCCGTGCCGGAACTGCTTGAGGACGGCTGGAATGTAGGTGTGCTTCCGGAAGATAATGCTTTGCTTGGCGGCTGGGCCGGATCCCAAACCGGTGCGGTTGTGAACGGCTCGCTCATGGCGGGAACCGTCAGCATGGGGCAGGGACAGTTGGTGATTCTGGCCGACAATCCGCTTTTCCGGGGTTTCTGGCGAAACGGACAGTTGCTGTTTTCCAATGCGGTATTCCAGGCGTGGATTGCACGGTGATGTCCGGATTTTCCAGACATAAAAAAAGGAGCTCCGCTTTATGCGCGAAGCTCCCTTTTATGAGGGCAGTGGATTTTATACCACTGTCTTATGGGGAAATCCCGGGGTTATGTGGTTACTGATCCCACCAGACACGGTCGGTGAGGCTCACACCTTCAGGAGCATTTGGATTCGTGTTCAACTCAGCCTGTGCGTATGGCCAGCGTCTTGGTATTTCGTTGATAACTGAGTTTTCTGCTATTTCAAGTTCCGGAATTCCCGTACGTCTCCAGTCAGTAAAAATTTCAGGCTGAAGGAAAAGGGCAACATGCTTGTGAGTCATCAGCCGGGCCAGGCCCTCGCCATCCTCAAGCGATGCAGCCGTTTCGGATGCCTGTTCAGCGACATAGTCTTCATCTGCTTCACCGGTTACAAGCTCAAGTGATGAGATAATGGCTTCATTCATGGCATCCGCAGCCGGACCATATTCACCAAGCCGGTAGTGAGCCTCCGCTTCGAGAAACTTCACTTCGGTATAGGTGATAAAGTGGAAGGGTGCTTCCGGCCTGTTGTAATAGGGACCAAGATCCGAGATCAGCCCGTCTTCGTCGCCCGAAACTCCGGCTGTCTGACCCCGGAACTCACCGTCACTGTTCTCGGCAGCGTAGTGAGGCAGTCTCGGGTCATCAATCGATATCAGCAGGTCAACAAAATGCTCACCCATGCGGGTGTTATCCTCAAACGTACTGAGCTTGTGGTTCCTCCACGGGTTGGCCTGCTGGTTTTCAGTGCCGAACGCCATATCCATGTTGTCATCGGAACTGGCAAATGTGCCGTTTGCGATGGCGTCGAGCACGTCCTGGGCGGATCCTTCCGGGTCGACCTTGCTTCGGTGATTGTGGAACCGTGCACTCAGTGCATGAGCAGCCATGATCCACAGCTCGGTATTGCCGCCGTAAATCAGATCGGCACCGCCAAGTTCGGTCAGCGGCGTTACATCACGCTGCATGTTTTCAACACCATCGGAAAGAAGGTCCTGAACAACACCATAAA
This sequence comes from Natronogracilivirga saccharolytica, assembly GCF_017921895.1. Lineage (NCBI taxonomy): Bacteria > Pseudomonadati > Balneolota > Balneolia > Balneolales > Cyclonatronaceae > Natronogracilivirga > Natronogracilivirga saccharolytica. The sequence goes on along the minus strand of NZ_JAFIDN010000006.1, from coordinate 38,101 downwards.
GCTCCTCGGCATCATCATAAACAGGCCGGCGGTTGTCCACACCCTGGAAAGCCTCGGAATAGGGCGCATCGTTCCAGAGCGCGACCACGTTGCCGAGTGCATTGGCCATCAGTATCTGGGCCACCCCAAGATGGTGCCAGTACTCGCCTTCTTCCGCCCGGTTTTTCACCAGATGAAGATCATTCATGGATCCTCCGTAGAGATTGGAGTTCCATGCGGTTTCGGACCTGGCACTGCTGAAGTTATAACGGGCGATGTTGGTGTGCTCGCGGTTGGTACCCGCCATTTGCTGCATCATCACGGCATTGTACTGTGATATGTCACCACCCAGCCCGTAGGCAAGATTTACCTGGGCATGCGGCAAAAGATTGTTTATCCCGGTCTCTGTCGCCTGATTCGGGTTTTCATTGGTGGAACTGATTTCGCATGCACTTAATGCAAACATCAGCAGTCCTACCATGCTTGTGAGATAGATTTTTTTGATCATAATCAAAATCGTATGAGTTAAAATGTTTTATCCGGCTTACAATGAGAACTGGACTTCAACGCCAAAACTGCGTCCGCCAGGGTTGTTGTAGTAATCAAGACCCATGGAAGCTCCGTCTCCCATACCGTACAGGTTGGTGTCCGGATCAATACCGCTGTAATCTGTGATCAGCAGCAGGTTTCTTCCCCAGAGGGAGAGGGTAGCTGAACCCAGGCCAATGGCATCTGTAAGGCTTGGAGAGAGCGAGTAGGAGAGTGTGACATCTCTTAACCGAATCCAGGAACCGTCCTCTACAAAAGGCTCATTCACATTGAAGTACCCCTCCAGGTTCTGATAGTACGCCTGGGTAATGGTGGCTTCAATATCATTCGGAGAGCCGTCAGAAGCTTTAACTCCCTCAAAAACCTTGGTTTCTCCACGGTTCTCAGTAACGGCAGACTGGCCGTTGTGACGCATCACGGCTTCCGTGCCGTTCCAGACATCACCGCCGTAGCGGAAGTCAACGAGTGCGGTAAGCCGGATATTCCGGTAGGAAACGGTATTACGCACACCAACTGTGAAATCAGGATTGGGATCACCCAGTTTGATCTGTTCCGAAGTTGCCATCGGAAAGCCGTAAAGGCTGCTCTCGGGATCATCATTTATGATCTTGTTTCCGGCATCATCACGCTGCCAGCCGATTCCGTAGAAGGTACCGTAGGCTTCGCCGGGCAGGAGCCGCGGTACGATGTTGCCGCCAACGCCGCCAAGATCAATCTGATCTACACCATCGGTAAGCTCAACTACTTCGTTGCGGTTTCTGGAGAAGTTGAAAGTAGCATCCCATCTCAGATCACGTGTGGTAACCGGGGTGATGTTCAGCTGAACTTCGATCCCCTGGTTTTCAAGCTCACCGGCATTCAGCAGGTAGCTGTTGTAACCGGAAGAGGCGGGAATGGGCACGTTGAATATCTGATCCCGGTTGCGGGAATAGTAATAAGTGATATCCATCCGGAGCCTGTTGTCCCAGAAGCGCAAGTCGGCGCCAATCTCATAGGTCGTATTGGATTCCGGCTCGATATCAGGATTGCCGATGTTCTGGCTGGCCGTTGTACCTACAACACCCTGATAGGGGAAAGAGAAGCTGTTACCGTAGCTCATACCCGTACTCGAGGTGACAAAGTAGGAGTTCGTAGCAAACAGCGGCGCATCATTACCCACGTTGGCATAGGAAAGACGAAGCTGACCAAAGGTCATGAATCCCTCGTCTATACCAAGTGCTTCGGAGAACACAAAAGCAAGACTGGCTGCCGGATAGAAGAACGAGCGTCCGTCGAGCGTGGAAGACCAGTCATTCCGGCCGGTAATATCCAGATAGATCAGATCCCGGTAGTTGATATTCGCGTTACCAAAGACCGAAACCAGCTCACGCGGGTTTGTACTGTGCTGGACATCCGGTTCCTGGCTTACATTGCTGATGTGGAACAAGCCGCGCTGCTCAAATCCGCGTCCGGAGAAGTAAAGCCGGTTGGAGTTGTCTGTCCGGTAGTTGTGACCGGCTATGATCTGAAGCTCAAAGTCATTGTCAAATGACTCCTGGTAGGTCAGCAGGAAGTCGGAGTTGAGGTTGCGAACCGTGTAGGTCTCCTCAAACAGACGGCCTTCACGGCCGTCCCCGCCACTGGATCCGAGATCAAAATTATGCCGTCTTCGGTCGGAATAGGTGTCGATACCCAGGCGGTAGGAAGCATTAAGCCAGGATGTGACATCATAGGAAACCATGGCATTACCGATGAAACGGTTGACCTCGTCCCGGTAGACGTTGTTGTTGATTGTCCAGAAGGGACTGTCCGGTCCGCGGGACAGATTAAAACCACCGGCTTCGGTTGCACTGCGGCCCTGGTGAGTACGGGCCGATCCGTCGGGATTTTCGTAGGCAAATACATCATTTGCCGGATCGCTGGTGCCATAAGTGAGATCCATGACGGGATTGGTCCGGGTGAGCGGGATCATCATGCTCGTGAAATTGGATCCCCTGCCAGCACGCCGGCCCTGCGAGTTGACGTAATTGGCACGCCCGGAAATGCGCAGGCGTTCGGTCAGATAGGCATCACCATTCAAGCGCACCGAATTTCGCTTGAAATAGGTCTTCGGAATAAATCCGTCTTCATCGCTTCTTCCAAACGAGAAAAACAGATTCCTGTCCCGGGTTCCGGTTGAAATGCTCACCTGGTTTGCGATACTCATACCGGTATCGAAAAAAGCATCCATGTTGTCATAGGTCTCGACAGGTTCTCCGGTTGCACTGGGATCGTCGGCCAGTACCGGGTTTCCTCTGACATGATAGTTGCTGCTCTCGTCTCCGTCGTAACTCAATTCACTGACATGCGGACCCCAGTGGGCTGGTGAGGTGAGGGCAAGATTGCCATCGGTACCCGGCCCGTACTGACTCTGAACTTCATAGAGCTGACTCACCTGGGTGAAACCAACCCGGCTTGAAACGTCTATTTGAGTACTTGGCTGGTCGCCGTCAGGTCCACGCTTCGTTTCAATAATGATGGCACCGTTGGCGGCGTCAATGCCATACAGAGCGGCCGCTGCAGGACCTTTCAGTACAGTCATTGACTGGATATCATCCGGGTTGATGTCAACGGCACGGTTTGAAGCATCCACGGAACTGAAGGTTACCGTGGTATTGAATGCATTGCTTACGGGGATACCATCAACCACATAAAGCGGTTCGTTGCTGCCCAGCAGTGAGGCGCGTCCACGGATGTTTACCGAGCTTGCGGCTCCGGGAACACCGGCCTGGCTGCGAACTTCAACGCCGGAATACTGGCTGCTGAGAGCATCGCTGACGCTGATTTGCCGGGTGGCGGCAATATCTTCGGCCTGTACCGACTGAATAGCGTATCCCAGAGAGCGGCGGTCGGCCTCGAGTCCGAGAGCGGTTACTACCAGGTCGTCAAGTTCGACCAGGTCCGGACTCATTTCAAGGTCTATGGTTGTACGTCCGTCAATGGCTACTCTCTGGGTGCTGTATCCCAGATAACTGAAAACCAGATGCGTGGCATCATCCGGAACATCTATGGTGTATTCACCATCCAGGTCCGTTACCGCTCCGGTTGTGGTACCTTCGGCAAGTACGTTTACCCCTGAAAGTCTTTCACCGTCTTCAGCATCGGTAACGGTTCCGCTTATTGTTTGTCCCTGTGCCTGATAGCTAAAAGCCAGCAGGAACAAGGTCATAAAGAACATTGTGTATTTTTGTTTCATGTTACCCCGTTCTTAGGTTTGAATTCGACAGGATTATTATTAATTCGATTTACGTAAACAAATAAAGATAAAGCCGCAGAGGCAGTATCTTTACTTATTCGCAAATCAAGGAAAAAATAACTTAATAATTATGATGAATATCAAATATTAATTAGCGACAAGTTGAATATTTTGCGCAACATAGTTGCAAGTCACGGTCTTTCGGGACGCAGAATTTGCCGGAGTTGGACAGAACATGCGATTTTTACATTATCCGGTGAGGGCCGGACAGTTTCTTTTTTTCAACCTGACGAAGTTGTTAAACGTTGCCTTGCTGAAGATCAGGGCGCCACTACGCTCATCAGAATGCCACAGAACCAGGCGGCATACGTACCAAGTGCATAGCCGACCACGGCCAGCAGCACTCCGACCGGAGCCAGTGCCGGATGGAAGGCAGAGGCAACAATCGGGGCGGATGCGGCTCCGCCGACATTGGCCTGACTGCCCACGGCAACAAAAAAGAAAGGTGCTTTGATGATTTTGGCAACCGTCAGAAGAATGATGACATGGCACAGCATCCAGATGAATCCGATCAGGAAATAGCCGGGGTTCTGGAATATGGCCATGATATCCATGCGCATGCCGATGGTTGCGACCAGTACGTAAAGAAGCAGACTGCCGATCCGGGATGCTCCAACGCCCTCGAGTTTACGGGCACGGGTAAAGGAGAGTGTCAGGCCAAGGGCCGTTGCGATGCTGATCAGCCAGAAAAACGGAGACGTCAGACTCAGGCGGTCCAGGTTCGGGAAGTTTTCGGTAATCCAGGGGGTGATGTTATCGGCACCCAGATGGGCGATCGCCGTCATTCCGAAGCCGATTCCGATAATGGCCATGGTATCGGGCAGTGCCGGCATTTTGGCAATGCTCAGGCGATAGTTTTCAACTTTTTTGCGCAGATGCTCAATAGCACTGGTATCTCCTTTGAAAATCCGGTCAATGCGGGGTGCAATGCCGGCTCCGAACAGCAGAAAAGCAAGCCAGATATTGGCGATGATGACATCCACGGTGACCATTGCGGCAAACAGATCCGGGCTGGCGCCGAAAATTTCCAGCATCCCTGCCTGATTGGCACCCCCGCCGATCCAGCTTCCGGCAACGGTAGCCAGACCACGCCATACGGCATCGGGACCGGCGCCGCCGACCAGTTCAGGTGCAAAGCTGGATACGATCAGAATAGCAAGAGGTCCGCCGATCACAATACCGGTCGTTCCGGCAAGAAACATGATAATGGCTTTCGGTCCGAGCTGCACAACACCCTTCAAATCGATGCTCAGAGTAAGAAGGACAAGGCTGGTGGGAAGCAGGTACCGGGAGGCCACATAATACAGGTCCGATTCCTGTCCGTCGATGATTCCGAGGGTATTGAATATGGACGGGATGAAGTAGCACAGCAGCAGCGAGGGGACGTAGGTGTAGAATTTTTTGAGAAAAGGATGTTCGCTTCGCTGGGAGACAAAAATGACGGCCAGAATACTTGCCAGAATACCAAATACAATGGCATCATTGGTAAAAAGTGCAGTACTTTCGCTTGCTTCGCTCATATCGGTAATGTTGGTTTCAGCTGGACATCTGTCTTATCAGGCCGCATGGAACCCCGTTTGTGACTAATTCCGGATGGAAATATTCTGCCCCGTGCCGGATGGTGTCTTGCTTATTGCGGACCTTTGGCGGAAAAAGATACAAAATAGAGGATTTGCAGTGAAATCATAATTGATTCAGATGCCGGTTTTTCCCGACTGTCCGGTTTCGAGCGCTTCTTGTATCAGCCGGTCGCGCTTGCGTCGTCCGCTCCGGATGCCCAGATAGGCTCCGGTCAGACTTGACAAGGTGATGATCAGATAAAAGAGCAGCATTGCCGTGATACCGGAAAACCGGTCGGTTGCAGCTGAAAGGATTAGCGTGGGCAGGATCAGCAGAATGGCAATGATATAGGGGAAACGTTCCATTTCGAATGTTTTGCTGCAGAACCGGCGCGCCATGGCAAAACTGAGGTTCAGGAAGATGAGTATGAATCCCAGCAGAAATACAGACCCGGCGATATCAGGAAGCTCAATAAAAGGGATCAGCCCTTGTGTAAAGAAGAAGATGACCACACCAATCATGAGCGTAGCGCCGGAGTAGGCAAATGCACGGGCAATTTGTTGTTTCTGATGGGTCATAGGAGATTAGGGTTCCGGTTATTTTTTAAATATTGTATGGTCGGTTGCAGCGGCAATGATCCGGCATTATAATGATCCGGCAATTTACCGGATGATAATATCTCAGACCGGAACCTCAGCGGCTTGAAATCCAGACTTCGGGATCGAGGTTGGTGTTCTGCTCGCGTATCATAAAAAACAGAGAGTTTCCGTTCAGCGAATTTTCGTCTCCGGAGCGTCCGATAACTTCGCCTTTGTCCACAAAACTGTTTCGGCTGACCGAAATATCACTCATGTTGCCGTATACGGTGATGTAGCGGCCATGCTTGACAAATACGCAGTTGCCGAATCCGGGGATCGGCTGAACAGCAAACACATATCCCTCATGAACCGCATGCACCTCACTGCGGGGTTCGGTCACTATCTCAATTCCGGGGTTGTCAATGCGGGTTCCGTAAACCGGATTGATGCGGTTGCCGAATTTTGCCGAGATGACACCGGAGTTGACCGGCCACGGCAAATCGCCTTTCAGATTTTCAAAAGAAGTCTCCAGATCACTCAAACGGCTGTCGGAAGGGAGTTCCGAGGATTCGACGGGCCGCGAAAAGCGGGCCACCTGTGCTTCCCGCTCACGCCGGTTCCTGATGTTTTCGGCAGAGGCCAGGCGTCGGCGCCGCTCCTGCTCCAGACGCTCAAGCCGTTCCTGTTCGGCCTCGCGGATACGCTGCTCTTCATCAATCAGTTCGGTTAGTGTGGATTCAAGTGTTGCCGCCTCGCTGCGTGTCGCGTTCAGACGCTGTTCCAGACGCTCCCTGTCCCGGCGAAGCTGGGCGACTTTCTGTTCCTGGCTGGCTTTGCGGTCTTCCAGAACTTCACGCTCCCGGTTTGTTTCCGCAATATTCTGCTGGTTCCTGCGCCGGGCATCCTCCAGCTCGGATTCACGGGTTTCCAGTTCCGCCTGCATTTCCTCAATCTGCCGGGCCTGGTTCTGCCGGTACGTTTCGAAGCGGTCCAGATAATAGGATCTCACCAGCATCTGGTTCAGAGAGGAAGAACTGAGCAGCATCACCTCGTCCGGCAGCCTGCCGTGCTTGTAGAGATGGGTGAGCGCACTCTTGTAATTTTCAATGATGGTCTCAAGATCGGCCTTCAGATCGTCTATCTCATTTTGAGTGACATCAAGCTCCTCCAGGATGGATGCGCGCTCTTCTTCCATCGATGAAATTACCGCATTTCTCAGGGCGATCTCACGCTCAAGGTTCCGGAATTCCTCGTAATTGCGGGTGTATTCGTCCGCCGCCTCGCTCACCTGCTCCTCAAAAGAGGTGATCTGATCCCGCAGGGATTCAATGTCCGACCGGGCTTTTTTCTGCTGCGCCTCAAGCTCTTTCCGGATATTCTGATAATTCTGCCCGTACAGTTCAGAAACTGAAGCGGCACCAAATATGATCAGAAACAAAATGGAATAAAGGACGGATCGGTTCATAGCCGGACAATATCAATGTCACCGGGAATCTCCGGGTCGAATACCAGGTCTTCAGGATTTATTTCAAGCGCCCGGATAACAAGAAAAATATTCGATTTTTCGTCAGAACTCAATATACGAAGTCTTCTGGGCAGAACATGTCCGTCAATTTCCGCATGATTTTCAAAATAAAAACTCTTGTACGCTTCGGGGTGTTCGGTATCACGTTCGGTGAGGTGCAGGGCCATATCCGTGCGCCTGAAATAGTGCCGCTCTCCGTAGCGGGTCTCCACCAGATAGAACTCATCATTTTCGAGAATCCTGCTGATTACATCAACGTCCGGAATGGGGTGCAGGATGCGGATGAGATTCATGGCTGTAATGCCGTCAAGGTAGAAACGGGCGGCATCGGTGTGAGACATTTTGTGGGCAACTTCCTCAATCCGGTTGTATATGATAACCGAGTCCGGGTCACTGTATATCCGTCCGCCTTCAATACCCAGGTTGTTGCGGATGGTGATCAGGCTTTCGTTTCGGTCCGACCGGAAACGTATGGTAAGCCGCTCGGTTCCGTCAGGTTCGCTGACCTGCACGTTGGCGCGGCCGCTTAAAGAGGTGAGTGCCTGAACAAAGCCGGTGTACTCTTCGTAGAAAGCCTCTTTTTCCAGTCCGGACGGCTCGAAGGTCCCTTTCTCAAGCTCAAGGCTTTCCCTGGGTGCGCAGGAAATGGCCAGAAGCAGTATCGCGGCACCGGAAAAGCAGATTGTCAGCAGTGAGGACCGGGATATTGTCATTGATTCAAGGCAGTCGTTCGTGGAGATAGTCGCGCGATTCGTCTTCCTCCAGCGCTTTTTGCCACCAGTAATGAGCACGGTCTGGTTCGCCCAGCTTGTCATATACGTCGCCCATATGTTCCAGAACTTCGGCACTGGCCTCTCCGGTATCGATGGAAGCCCTGATGTATTCATGAGCTTTTTCATAGTCACCGAGCTTGTAGTAAACCCAGCCCATGGTGTCGAGGAAGGCGGCATTGTCGGGATTCAGTTCGAGTGCCCGGGTGGCCATCTCTTTGGCCTGCTGCAGCCGCTTGCCGCGCTCCGACAAATAGTAAGCGTAGTTGTTGAGTGCTGTATCGTTGTCAGAGTCCAGCGATATGGCTTCCTCATAGGCCTCGTCGGCGCGGTCCCAGTTTTCAAGCGATGCGTAAACATCGCCCAGTGTACCCAGGATGATTGACCGGAATTCGGACCGGGCCGGCATCCCGGATGCTTTTTTCAGCCAGTCTGCGGCCTCCTCTTTTTCTTCTTCCAGAAAGTAGGATCCGCCGACGAAAAAGAGGATGAACGGATCATCGGGCACAAACTCATCAGCTTCCTTTCCGGTTGAGATGGCTGCCTGGTAATCGCCGTCAATATAATATGTCTGGACCAGCTGCCGCCAGGCGGCATCATTCTCGGGCAGCAGACGTGTAGTTTCCCGGAGGTGGTGTATGGCTTCCCCGGGTTCATCAGCCAGGTTAAAGAACTCAGCGGCCATGGCATGAATCATGCCGTTTTCAGATTCGGACTCAAGCAGGGCAGCGACCAGGTCCTCTGTTGTATCTTTTAAAGCATCGTTTTCAGGGTCACTGGCATACCGGCTGATAACATACTGCACAATTTCCAGTTTGTCGGAGGTGTCAACGTCATTATCACGAATGAGTCCGCCAAGAAGCTCGCCGGCCCTGTCCCATTTTTCCTGCCTGATGTATATGTCAGCCAGGTTGATAAGGGCTTCCGGATGTCTTGGGTTGCGGTCCAGCGCTTTTTCGAGGGTCACACGCGCCTCATCCAGCTTGTCTTCTTCAAGGTAGAGCTGGCTGAGCATCATGAGTGTATTCATGTTGCCCTGGTTTGTTTCCAGCACCTTGTTGAGTTCATCAATGATGCCCCCGGTGTCTTCCAGCCTGGTGAAGTTGCTGATGCGCTGATAGTAAATGGAACGGTCCGGGCCGGTAAGATCGAGAATGCGCTGATAGGTTTTGTTTGAGCCTTCGTAATCCCCTTTTACGGATTGTACCTGCGCTTTGATGTAAAGCACATCCAGGTCGGATGGGTGATAAACCAGGATGGAGTCGAGCTGCTGTATGACATCCTCGTGGTTTCCCTGCGAGCGGTAACCGTCTACCAGTTTGAGCCGGTACCATTTGTTTTCCGGTTCCTGGTCGACCGCGCGCCGGGCGTAATAAAGGCCGTTGACATAATCGTCCATTTTGTAATAAAGTCCGGCCAGCGCATGATTCACACCCGGACTCTGGTACAGGATCGATTGCGCCCTGGTCAGATGCTCCTCGGCTTTCTCGTAATCTTCAAGTTCCTTGGCCGTAATGCCGCGAATAAAATCTTTTCTTGCTGCTGCTTCCACTTCCGTTAAAACATCACTGTGTACGCCAGCGGCGGAGGGCCGTGGCGTCTCTTCTGCACCGTTTGCCGCCGGCTCACTGCTTGAACAGCCCGCAACTAACACGGCAATCAGGAATGCGGAGAGCAGATGATAAGGAAGAAAGCGTATTAAAATGGACATCGGCTTTTCAGCTGAATAAACGTTTTGTAACTCGGTAATCCCTTTGAAGGTCAATCCCGATAAAAGTAACGATTTGTCAGCTCGTATGGTACGGGTTTTCGGGAAATAGCCGTAACTGTTTCTGCATCAGAACCGGCGGATAATTGCTTCGGTCTGTGAGACGTAGGAACCGCCGAACAGATTTACATGGACGAGAAGAGGATACAGATTGTAGATATCCACACGCTCTGAAAAACCGGGAGAGAGGGGGGATACTTCTTCGTAGCTCTTGTAGAAATCGGGGCCGAATCCTCCGAAAAGCCTTGTGAAGGCAAGCTCAGCTTCGGGGTGACCGTAATACACGGCAGGATCAATCAGCACGGGACGGTCCTGGTCATCGCACAGATAGTTTCCTCCCCACAGATCGCCATGCAGGAGTGATGGCGGCGCTTCTGGCATAATGTCAGGCAGCATTTTGTAAAGCCGCTCCAGGCAATTGCCGGTCTGGCCTGAGAAATGTCCTTTTTCACGTGCCATCTTTACTTGCGGTTCAATCCTGCAGTCAATGAAAAAGGAAACCCAGTCATCGCGCCAGTCATTTATTTGCGGAAGCCGTCCAATGTAATTATTGTGGTCGAGTCCGTACTGTGAGGATGAGTTCTGGTGCATTCCGGCCAGTGCACGGCCAAAATTGTCATCAAAGATGCTGCTTTTGGATGCTTCCCTGATGAATGAGAGAACGAGCCAGGCTTGTCCGGATTCTTCGTCTTTCAAAATGCCGTGGACTTCCGGTATCTGAATGCCGTTGGCAGCTTCAGACAGCAGCCTGAGGCCGCGGGCCTCCTTTTCAAACATATCAAGCAGACTGATGCGATTCTCCTTGACGAAGAAATCCGATCCGTCTCCGAGTGTGACCCGGTAAGTGTCGTTGATACAGCCGCCGCCGACAGCCGCCACGCCGGAAACGCCGCTTCCGAATTGTTCATTGAAATAATGGTCAACTGTCTGTGCGATCTTCATAGTTTGTGCTGCGTTAGAGTCCGTGGTGCGTTCAGTCCTTAATGAATGGTTTGATTTGCCCGAGCAGGTGTTCACTGCTGCGCATTACAACCTCAAATACCAGTTCGAATCCATTGATGCCGCCGTAATAAGGGTCCGGCACCTGGCCGTCTTCCGGAAACGGATCAAAATCGCGCATCAGGTAAATGTTGTTATGGAACTGCTTTTTGCGGTCCAGGTTCTTCAGGTCCCGCAGGTTTTCCTTGTCCATGGCAATCACAAGATCAAAATACTCAAAATCGGAGTATTCGAACTTTCTGGCCCGTGAGTTGAGCTTGACGCCGTTTTTTTCCGCGATCATGCGGCTTTTGCTGTTTGCCGGCTCGCCGACATGGTAGGCCCCGGTACCGGCCGAATCAATTTCGACATAAGACTGAAGCCCCTCGCGATTGACAAGATACTGAAAAACCCCTTCTGCTGTCGGACTCCGGCAAATGTTGCCGAGGCAGACAAAGCAGATTTTCAGCGGGTTTTCACTGGTTATTTCCCGTAACGTCAATGTGGTTTCCGTTTGCATAAAGAGACAAGGATGTTGTGGTTAAATGTTTGAATTTACTTAATATATAATAATGTTTCCGGTGCCGGAGTTCTGAAGTTTACAAATTTATTCAATGTTGTCCCAAAAATCATACTCAAAGGGACTGCGGCCCAGGTGCTCTTTTTCATAGGCAATGGACTCGGCCATTTCGTGATCCGGATATTTGTCCAGAAACTGTTCGTAAGCCTCTTCGGCCCTGTCGTAGTCATGCATGTACTGTGATGCAGTGTAGCCGATGAGGAAAAGTGCAAACGGAGCGCGTTCATGCTCAGGCCAGGTGTCCACAAGCTGCTGCAGCGATTCCAGCGCCCCGTCAAAATCTCCCAGGGCCTCGGTTTGTATCATGGCAGCCCGGTAGACATAGTCCGCACTTTCGGGGTTGTCGGGATGGTGCTCTGCAAATTCGTGATAACGATCCACCATATCACGGGCCGCATCCAGATATGCATCCGATCCCCTTTTATCTTCCGTTTTTTCCTGGAAATCAGACCGCTTTTGCTCGATTTCCTGTTGCATGCGGTCTTCGCTGTACTCGCCTTCACAGCCGGAAACTGCCGTCAGTGCCGGAAAAAACAAGCTGAAAAGTAATAATCGGGCTAATCCGCGGTTTGGCATCTTATTTGATTTTACCGGTTTCAAGTGTGTTCCAAAGAGTCTTATCTTTATCTGATTATTTCAGAATCCGGATAAATATAACGAAAAAACAATTGCGGCAGCGTATGCCGGGTGGTACAGGTTAATCTTCAAAACTCAGCAGTTAGAATTTTATTTCGTATATTTACGCTCTTGTAAATATCCCGAAGCTGAGAATCCCTTCTCGACAGTATGAGTAAGAAATTCAAGGAAGTAAAACAGTTACAATATCCCAAAGCAGAACTCGAAGTTCTGGAGTGGTGGAAGGCGAATGATGTATTCAATCGCAGCGTATCCACCCGCAAGGATGGCATCCCCTTCACCTTTTATGAGGGTCCGCCTACGGCCAACGGCAAGCCGGGCATCCATCATGTGCTGTCCCGGACGGTCAAGGATCTTTTCTGCCGGTACAAGACATTGAAAGGGTGCAAGGTCGACCGCAAAGGCGGCTGGGACACCCACGGTCTGCCGGTTGAAATTGAAGTTGAGAAGGAGCTCAAGCTTCAGGGCCGGGAGCAGGTTGAGGAGTACGGCATCGCCGAATACAATGCCAAATGCCGAGAAAGTGTCCTCCGCTACAAGGGCGACTGGGACCACCTGACCAACCGCATGGGCTACTGGGTGGATCTGGACAATCCCTATGTCACATTCGACAATGACTACATCGAATCGGTATGGTGGGCGCTCAGGAAGATGTTTGACAAGGGCCTGATCTACAAAGGCTATAAAATCCAGTGGTATTCCCCCGGCAGCGGAACCGTGCTCAGCTCCCACGAAGTGAGTCTCGGCTACGAAGAGGTTCAGGACCCGTCCATCTACGTCACATTTCCAGTCGACGGCGAGGAGAACACCCATGTAATGGCCTGGACAACCACGCCATGGACACTCATATCCAACATGGTGCTGGCCGTTCATCCGGAATTTGACTATGTAAAAGCCCGGGTCGAGCATGACGGCCGGGAGGCATATTACTATATTGCCAAAGAGCTGGCCGGCAAGGTGCTTGGAGACGGCTACGAAGTGGTTGAGGAACTTAAGGGCGCCGATCTGGTGGGACGCACCTACGAGCCGATGTTCGGTTACGCGCTGAAGAAGATCTCAAGAAATCAGGCCTGGCGGATTGTTCCTGCTGATTATGTCACACTGGAAGAGGGTACCGGAATTGTGCACATCGCCCCGGCATTCGGTGCCGATGACTATGAAGTGTGCAAGAAAGAAGGCATTCCCATGTTCAATCCGGTCAGCCGGGACGGGCGCTTTGAAGATATTATCGATGATTTTGCAGGCCAGTGGTTCAAGGATGCCGACAAGGGCATTGCCCGGGACATAAAGGAGCGGGGCCGGATGTTCCGCCACGAGACCTACGTGCACAACTATCCGCACGACTGGCGCAAGGGTACGCCGCTGATGTCCTATCCCGTCGAATCCTGGTTCATAAAAACCACGGAAATCCGCGACCGGATGGTGGAACTTAACAAGAAAATCAACTGGAAACCTCCGGGGACCGGAACCGGGCGTTTCGGAGTCTGGCTCGAGAACAATGTCGACTGGGCGATTTCGCGCCAGCGATACTGGGGTACCCCGCTGCCGATCTGGGTAAACGAAAACAACCCCGAAGAGGTCGAAGTTATCGGAAGTATCGGGGAACTTCGCGAAAAAGGCGGCATTGATGAGGATACCGAACTGGATCTTCACCGCCCGTATATCGATGAAATTACCTGGAAGGCCAAAGACGGCGGTACCATGCGGCGTATTCCGGACCTGCTGGATGTGTGGTTTGATTCCGGTGCGATGCCATTTGCGCAGCGTCACTATCCCTTTGAAAACAAGTCGGAGTTCAAGGAGAATTTCCCGGCCGACTTCATCGCCGAAGGCGTGGATCAGACCCGCGGATGGTTTTACACCCTGCACGCCATAGCAACGATCCTTTTTGATTCGCCGGCTTATCACAACGTGGTTTCCAACGGACTTGTACTGGATGCCAAAGGCGAAAAAATGAGCAAGTCGAAGGGGAATACGGTCGACCCGTTTGACACGATCAGCAAGTACGGTGCCGACACGACCCGCTGGTACATGATGAGCAATTCATCGCCGTGGGACAATCTGAAGTTCAGTGAGGAGGGGCTTCAGGAGACCCAGCGCAAGTTTTTCAACACGCTGGTCAGCACCTACTCCTTCATGGCCATGTATGCCAACATCGACAAGTGGACCTATTCCGGCGTGCCGATTCCCTATTCCGAGCGCAGCGAGATCGACCGCTGGATCATTTCCCGGCAGTTTACCACCATCAAGAAGGTGGATACGTTCATGGATGACTACGAACCGACCCGCGCCGTGCGTGAAATCGAGCGGTTCGCTGACGATCTGAGCAACTGGTATGTCCGCCGTAGCCGGCGCCGTTTCTGGCGGGAAGGCAAGAGCCTGGACAAGACGGCCGCCTATCAGACGCTGTACGAATGCCTGGTAAATCTGGCAAAAATCGCCAGTCCGGTTGCACCGTTCATCACAGAATGGCTCTACCGCAACCTCAACACCGTCACGGAGTTTGAGGAGGATTCGGTCCATCTGACGTTCTATCCGGCGGTTGAGGAGACTGCGATTGACCGGGACCTGGAGTACCGGATGAGCATGGCCCGCACCATCACTTCGATCGTATTGCGGATTCGCAACCAGATCCGGATCAATGTCCGGCAGCCGCTGCGCCGCGTGATCGTTCCGGCCAATAATACCGAAGAGCGTTTGGCAATTGATTCCGTAAAAGGTATTATATTAGATGAAGTGAACGTTAAGGAGATTGAATATGTAAATGACGATTCCGGCATCGTACAGAAAAGTGCCAAGCCCAACTTCCCGGTTCTCGGCAAAAAGCTTGGAAAGCGGATGAAGCCGGTGGCGGCAGCCGTACAGAAACTGACAACAAAAGACATATCGGAATTTGAAGAAAAGGGTGAGTGGGTAGTAGACCTTGAAGATGGCGATCCCATAACCCTGAAAAAGGAAGACATCACGATTACCCGGCACGGACTGGAAGGCTGGTCTGTCGAGACGGAAGCAGGAGTTACGGTAGCGCTTGACACCGAGCTGGATGAAGAACTCATGCGGGAAGGGCTTGCCAGGGAAATTGTAAACCGTGTCCAGAACATGCGGAAGGAGGCCAATTTTGAACTTACCGATCGCATAGAAGTATATCTGGATGGTGATGATGAGGTTCAGGCCTCGGTTGATTCCATGAAAGAGTATGTAAAAAGCGAGACACTGGCAGAAGAGATCAGTTATGGACCTGCCGGTGAATCTGATTTCACCAAGCAGTGGGAAATAGACGGCAGAAACTGTACCATTGCTATTCAACGTAACACCAACTATTAATCCTCTGCAGCTATGAGCAAGGAAACCAACGAAAGCGGGGAGCGCGTATCCCCATACAGCGATGAGGAACTGGAGTACTTTCGCGGTATCATTTTGAAAAAACGCAAGGAAGCCGAGCAGGATCTGAACATTCTGATGGATGCACTCAAGGAGAGCACCGAGAATTCGTCGGATGAGTCGGCTTATTCGTTTCATATGGCTGATGCCGGCACGGATGCCCAGGAGAGAGAGAAGACCTACATGCTGTACAACCGCACCAGGAAGTTCATCAAATATCTTGATGATGCCATCGAGCGCATCAACAACAAGACCTATGGTGTCTGCAAGGTGACCGGCAAGAAAATTTCGAAAGGGCGCCTCGAAGCGGTACCCCATACCCAGATCAGCATCGAAGCCAAACTTAAAAGGCGATAACTGTTTTGAACCCCGTCGGGAAGAAGCTCTCGGTATTCGGCGGTGCAGCACTGATTGTCCTGATACTGGATCAGCTTACCAAGTATTGGATCCGCACCAGCCCCGAATTGCATCAGTACACACTGATCGAGGGGTGGCTTGCGTTCAATTTCACCAAGAATCCCGGCATGGCAATGGGCATTGACTGGGCCGATACCTGGGTCATCAGCCTCATCGCCATTGCGGCGACCATTGTGATTCTGGTCTACGTCTGGAAAACCATGAAGCCGGCCGGAACCGGCTATATGGTCTGCATGGGGATGATCATCGGCGGCGCGCTCGGGAATATCGCCGACCGCATTTTCATGGCCCGCGTGGGAGGCTACGGCGGCGTTCTGGACGGACACGTGGTGGATTTCATACATTTCAAGCTTGAAATCGGCAATTTTGCCGTTTTTCCTTACATCTTCAATGTGGCGGACAGCGCCATAACTGTCGCCATCGTGACGCTGATTGTTTTCTATAAAAAACTGATCCCCGAATACCAGACCGGGGCTTCCCCGAAAGAGAATCCTGTAAGCGGTAGTCCGGGCAATCCGCAAAAAGAGGATGAACGATGGGGGGATGAGCAGGCAGGTTCTCCTGATGAGATCGGCCCACAAGCCGGGGACTCACAAAAGGGAGCAGAAGCTCCAAAGCGGCAGAACTCACCGGATCGCTAATACTCCGCATCTGCAATGTCACGGAAAGACACGGAAAAAACGTCCCTGCTTATTGATCATTTCCGCAACCAGCGGTGCCGCGGTACGGTCGACACACCTGATCTGCAGCATGAAGTGGTGAACCGGAGGTGCGGCGACCGGCTGTCCTTTTCTGCCAGACTGAAAAATGACAGGGTTGACGAGTTGAAATTCGAAGGGGAGGGGTGTTTCTACTGCCTCGCATCGGCATCGATTGCCTGCAGTGAATTATCGGGGATGCAACTGCCGGATGCTGTCCGCAAAACAGCACAAATCAGGGCCTGGCTTGGCGGGGACGAGCGTCAGGCACCGGACTCTTTGGAAGCGGAACTGACCTCACTCGGGGAAATCAAGGCCTATCCGATGCGCATCGGATGTGTCGATCTGGCCTGGAAGGGACTGGAGACATTGCTGGCCTCGGGTACGGAAGACGGGTCCGGCAGCTGACGTCAGCACAAGCGGTGAATGACGTTCCGGTGAACGACTGCGGCAGGCAGGAGTGACTGCCGCAAAAGGAAAAGCTGAAGTCTTGAAGTCTGACCGCTGAACGCACTCTCAGTGAAGAATGCTTTTGAGCATGTCCAGCTGGTCATGCGGATCAATATTCTGAAGATCGTGCCCCATTTTGTCGCGCTTTGTCCGCAGGTATTTCAGGTTTTCGGGGAAGCTTTCAGTTTCGATGGGAACCCGCTCCACTATCTCAAGTCCGTATCCAACCAGTCCGACCCGTTTTGCGGGATTGTTTGTCATCAGCCGCATTTTGCTGACACCAAGTGAGCGCAGCATCTGGGCGCCGACTCCGTAATCGCGCAGATCGGATTTGAAACCGAGGGCTTCGTTCGCCTCGATGGTGTCCATCCCTTCTTCCTGGAGCTTGTAGGCGTGCAGTTTGTTGATCAGTCCGATGCCGCGGCCTTCCTGATTCATGTAAAGCACAACGCCGGCGCCTTCTTCTTCGACCATCCGCAGTGCCGTGTGCAGCTGTTCCCCGCAGTCGCAGCGTTTTGATCCGAAGACATCGCCGGTCATGCAAAGCGAGTGAACGCGCACGAGAATGGGGTCATCCTCTTCCCATGATCCCTTTGCAAGGGCAAGGTGCACGGCTCCGGTCAGCTTTTCTTCAAACGCATGCAGCCGGAAATCGCCGTAAATGGTGGGCATTGAAATATTGATCGCCTCCCGGACCAGGCTTTCGTGCTTCATCCGGTAACTGATCAGGTCATTGATGGTGATCAGTTTCATATCGAATCGCCGGGCTACCTCGATAAGATCATCCAGCCGTGCCATTGTGCCGTCATCGTTCATGATTTCACAGATGACGCCGGCAGGCTTGCATCCGGCCAGTTTCGCGAGGTCGATGGCCGCCTCGGTATGTCCGGCGCGGCGAAGCACCCCGCCTTCGCGGCTGATAAGCGGAAATATGTGTCCGGGCCGCCGGAAATCGGTCGGACTGGCGTCGGCATTCACAAGTGCCTGAATGGTTTTGGCCCGGTCGGAAGCCGAAATGCCGGTAGTGGTGTCAGGCCGGTGATCCACCGAAACAGTGAATGCGGTTTCCATCGAATCGGTGTTGTTGACCACCATGGGTTCGAGGTTCAGCTCATAGGCACGCTGCCGGGTGAGCGGAACGCATACCAGACCGCGCCCGTAGGTTACCATCTGATTGATGGATTCCGGCGTCACCTTCTCGGCCGCCATCACAAAATCGCCTTCGTTTTCGCGATCTTCGTCGTCAACCACAATTACCATTTTACCGGCGCGGATATCTTCTATGGCCGATTCAATGGTGTTGAATTCAAATGGGCTTTCGCTGGACATACGGATATTTAAACGGGAAACCGGGTTAATGCTGCCCGGAGAATACTGCTGTTATTTTTGCGGATTCACATCCACAATGGCATTCTTGAGCAGCTTGATTTTGACGTCCTTGTCGATCTCCATCATGATTGAGTCGTCTTCGATGGAAGATACGATTCCAACGACGCCTCCTGATGTAACAACTTTGTCGCCCTTTTTCATTTCCGAAACTTTTTTCTGAATCTCTTTCTGCTTTTTGGACTGGGGGCGAATGATAAACAGGTAGAATACCAGAAAAATAGCGGCAAGAAAGATGAGGCTGGTGAAGCCGCCGCCGCCACCTTCGGGATCAGCGGCAAAGAAAAAAAGTAATGTGTCCATAACCAATAATTACGTGCATTGTTTCAATTGTTACACAAATGTGCGAATAGCCTGAAATATACGGCTTTTACCCAGCTACTACAAAAGCAGGTGCACAGATCAATGAAAGGTCTTGCCGGCATTGAAACGGTCTTCAATCAGAGGAGCCGGATGGAAGCGTGCGCCATGAAGATCCCGACGGTACAGCAAACGGTCCCGGACCGAACGGATCCCTTCCTGATCCATATACCGGAACGGCCCGCCGCGGTAAGCAGGGAAACCCATGCCCAGCACCGCGCCAATGTCACCGTCGGAAGGCCTGGCTATAACCTTGTCCTGCAGACAATATGCCGCCTCGTTGATCATAACAAGCGTAATTCTGTCCATGATCTCCTTAAGCTGGAAATCCCGCCGCCCGGATTCGCCGAAGTAGGCATAGATTTCCTGATTGATCAGCTTATGATCCTGCCGGTTCAGAATCCCCTTTTTTTCACGATAGTCATAGAAGCCGCGCCGGTTTTTGCGTCCGGCAAATCCCGACTCGTACAGTCTGTGAATGCTTTGGTTGAGCGTAGTGCCGCGCTTGTTAAACACCGGAGCCATGGTTTCCATAACGTGGGAAACCACATCAATACCCACCTCGTCGGTCAGATTGACCGGGCCGACCGGAAAACCGAAATTTTTCATCGCCGTATCAATGATGCGTATGTCGGCGCCTTCTTCGATGAGATGCATCGCCTCGTTGATCATCGGCAGGACGATCCGGCTGATATAGAACCCCGGCTGATCATCCACAACGATCACATATTTGCCCTGGCGCAGGGCAATGTCGCATGTCGTGGCTACGGCTTTCTCGTCGGTCTGACGGCCCCGGATGATCTCGATCAGCGGCATTTTCCGGGCCGGAGAGAAATAATGCATGCCTACGACGCGCTCCGGGCGGCGGGCGGATGCGGCAATATCCGAGATCGGAATGGCCGATGTGTTGGATGCGAATACAGCGTCATCGGGCAGCACCTCTTCCGATTCAGCCAGCACGCGGCGCTTGAACGACAACTCTTCGAATACCGCCTCGATGACGAACGGAAGTCCGCGCAGGTCGTTGTAGCTGTCTGTGCAGTGAATGCCTGCCAGCAGCCGGTCCCGCTCAAACTCCGTTATGGCACGCGCCTGCACCCGTTTGGTCAGCTCATTCCAGGCGGCCTGCTTGCCACGGACGGCAGATGGAATGTCCCGGTCTTTCAATGTTACGGCAAACCCCCTGGCGGCACTTACCGCCGTGATTCCCGACCCCATCAGCCCGGCTCCCAGCACTCCGATGTGATCCACCTTTTGCGGCCGGGCTTTGGACGGATTTTTCCGTACAGCCTGGCGCTTGAAATAGCCAAGCACGAGCTGGCGGCTCTCGGGCGTAACCGCCAGCGCATCAAACGTCTCCGATTCAAACGCAAGGCCGGCCTCCGGCCCGTGCTTCAGTCCGTGACGGACACATTCCAGAATGGCTTTCGGCGCCGGATAACGACCGCGAGTCTGCTTCTGAATGTCACTTTCCGCTCTGTTGAACAAAATCCGCCGGGCTACCGGATTGCCGCGCATCGTCCCGAGGACTTTGGAAACCGCACCCTTCTGCCGGATCTCATCCTTGCTGTCCATCAGCATCCGGGCGGTATTCCGGGCGGCCTTCATCAGGCCCGGGACATGGATAAGCTCATCCACCAGGCCGGTTTCGAGTGCCTCGCGGGGATAGACGGTCCGGCCGGTCAGAAGCATCGAAAGCGCCTCAGAGGTGCCGATCAGGGCGGGCAGCCGCTGGGATCCGCCGGCGGCCGGACACAAACCCAGATTGACCTCCGGCAGTGAAAAACGCGTGGTCGGGTCATCGGTGGCGATCCGGTAGTCGCATGCAAGCGCCACTTCCAGTCCGCCGCCCAGCGCAGGTCCGTGGATGGCTGCAACGACCGGGACGGGCAGCTGCGAGAGCCGCGTGAGCAGCGAATTGGCTTTCCGGCTGAAGGCAAGCGCGTCACCCTTTTTCCGGAAGCCAAGCAGAAGCCGGATATCGGCGCCGGAAATGAAGCGGTCCTGTTTTCCGCCGGTTATGATGAGTGCGCGGATCAGTTCATCATGCTCGAGATTGTCCAGCACCTCATCAAATTCGGCTATCAGCTGACTGGTGATGGTGTTGACCCGGTTTTGGGGCTGATCCACCGTCAGTGTCGCAATATGATCTTCTACCGTCAGTTTGAGCGTCTTCATGATGCCGTATTCTGATTATCGGATGATGGGGTGCCTGACTGCTTTGGTCCTGATTTTTGGGATTCCGTTTTTTTCGTTTGTGATTTTCCGGATGATGATTCCCCGGCTTTTCCGGATGACGCTTTGCCTGCGGACCTTTGTGTGCCTTCCGTTTTTCCTGTTTTTCCGGATGGCGCCTTGCTGGCAGATGTCCGCGTGCCGGTCGCTTTTGAGGATGAGCTCTTCCGGGAAGCGGCTTTTTGAGTGGTGGTTTTTCGGGATGATGCCCCGCGTGCGCTTTTATTCCCGGATCCGGCATCCATGGCCTCAAGCAGCATGGCATGGCCGTGACCGCCGCCGCCGGGAGAGGCAACAACCGCATATCGTCCATTGCCCCGCGTGAGCCGGTTCGCAGCGGTCGTCAGAAGCCGGCCGCCGGTTGCACCGAACGGGTGTCCGAGTGAAAGCGATCCGCCAAGCGGGTTCAGCGACCGCAGGGGCAGGGGAACCGGGGATGAGGCAAGCGCCTTCAGCAGGGCAATGATCTGAACGGCAAAAGCTTCGTGCACCTCGAACACATCGATATCACCCGGATTGATACCCGACTGCTCAATCAGCTTTGGGATGGCGTGTGCGGCACCGGTGAGCATATCGTCGGCAGGGTGCGCCGCGGTCCAGCTCCGGGATGCAATCCGGACACGGGGCGTCAGGCCCAGTTCAGCCGCCTTTTCCTCGGTCATGATCAGCACTGCCGAGGCGCCGTCGGCAGGAAAGAATGCGTTTCCGGTGGTAACCGTGCCATGTTTTTTGGTGAAGGCGGGTTTCAGAATAGACAGGCTTTCCGGAGTGAAGTCGGCACGGAACCCGTTGTCGCGGGTGACCGCTTCAAATCCGGGCTGGCTCGCAACCGGAATCAGTTCATCGTCAAGCAACCGGCTTTCGTTTGCTTTTACGGCACTTTGATGGGACCGGACCGCGTACGCATCCTGCTCCTCCCGGGAAACTCCAAGCCGGTCCGCAAGCCGGTCGGCCCATTTGCCCATCGTCTCCCCGGTGCTGACTTCCCGCAGGAGAGGCAGCTCTTCGGGCCTCCTGACGGATGAAAACGAATCGGCACCGCCGGCAATGACCACATCCGCCCCGCCGGAAAGGATCTGACCGATACCGCCGGCAATCGCCTGCTGGGATGAAAGGCATGACATCGAGACGGTATGCGCGGGAACGGAGGCCGGCAGACCGGCGCCCAGGGCGGCTTCACGGGCCAGGTTTCCGGTTTCGGTATCCGGAAATGCGGTGCCCATAATCACATGGCCGATCTGATCGCCTGCGATTTTTGTGCGGTTAAGCAGGCCGCGGATGGCAAAACGCGCGAGGTCGCGGGAGCGGAAGCTGCGATAGCCGGTTCCGGGTATTTGAAATGGTGTCCGGCAGCCGTCAATCAGGACGATATTACTTCGTTTTCTGGAGGTGCTCATAAAAAGCAGAATTTGGCAGTGAAAGAAAATTTGAAGCAATCTCAGCAATGCTTTCTGTATAATAATCACCTGAGTGATAAAATTGCAGAAGAATTTCGGGCGGACTGGTCCGGAGTATGTCATCAGCCGGGCACGTGGAAAAACCGCTTTTCTGGTTCATGAGCTTGCATTTGTCCCGAAATTGCGTTATAGTATTCACTAACCGGAACGGAAAAATATTGACTTGGTCCGATGATCTGAACGTTATTCACAGCTGAGTCCGGGACAGAATCGCGCATTTACCTGCCGGCAATCATGATTACAAGGACAAGGCAGAGATACACACCAGAGTACTTTTTTTCGCACCAATAAAGGGACAGGCCATGACAAAAGATGTGCAGAAGAGAGTCAAAAAAGTGATCGCGAAAGTACTGGAAATACCCGAAAATCAGATCACCGAGGATGCCAATTTCATCTTTGACCTCGGTGCCGACTCCATGCAGAGCATGGAGCTTGTTGCCGCATTTGAAGAGGAGTTCGACATCGAAATGGATGAGGAGAAGGCGCTGGACGTGCAAACGGTATCGGAGGCTGTAGAATTCATCTCCGGATACCTGGAAAAATAGCTTCATCAGACAATGCGGTACGATTCCGCGTGTCAGCCGGCTGCTGCCGCAACACAGCCATGCGCCGTGGCACATTTCACGGAATTGCCGTCAGCGCCCGCCTGATAAATATCACAGCACTATCCCGGTACCCGGAGTCTGTCCGGCAGCGGGTCACCGGCGATGCACCCGCCTTTGCAAACACATTATCCGGAACACTGCTGAAATACTCTGTTCCGGTCCAACCCGAAAACCCGGAGCGTCCGTATGAGTAAAACATACGCCGACAGAGCAAAAGGGCTGGAAACCATGTTCCATCCCCAGTCCATAGCCGTGGCCGGTGCCAATAACGTGATCGGTACCGTTCCCGGCGATATTTTCCGCAACCTTCTTAAAACCGAATTCCAGGGGATGCTTTATCCCGTCAGCCCGGGCCAGAAGCACATCGCCTCGGTCCGGTCCTGGAAGTATCTTATCGATATCGAAGACCCGGTCGATGTAGCCGTGATCGTGTTCCCGAGCGCCGTGGCGCACATGGCGCTGGAGCAGTGCGGACAAAAAGGCATCAAAAATGTGATCATCATTACCGCCGGCTATCGTGAGATCGGAGGCAAAGGCAGCGAGCGCGAGCAGCAGCTGCTCGACATCGCCGAAAAGTACGACATCAACTTCATCGGACCGAACTGCCTGGGCATCATCAATACCGACCCCGAAGTGATGATGAACGCATCGTTCGCCCGTCAGATGCCCGATGAAGGACGTATCGCCTTTCTGTCTCAAAGCGGAGCGCTCTGTACGGCGGTGCTGGACTATGCCCGCGCCAAGCACATCGGGTTCTCAAAATTCGTCAGCCTCGGCAACAAGGCACAGATGAGTGAGATCGAGTTCCTGCACTACCTCAAGGATGATCCCAAAACCGATGTGGTGCTGCTTTATCTGGAGGATATTACCGACGGGCCGGCACTGATGGATGCGGCGCGCGAGGTGATTGCCGCCAGAAAACCGGTGCTGGCCATAAAATCGGGCCGGACCGAACTCGGGGCGTCGGCCGCGCTGTCCCACACCGGATCGCTGGCCGGCAGCGACGGGATCTGCGATGCGGCATTCCGGCAGGCAGGAATCATCCGGTGCAACGACATCGAAGAGATGTTCAACAAGGCGATCGCGTTCGCCTATCAGCCGCTTCCGGAAGGCAACCGCGTGGCCATCGTCACCAACGCGGGCGGACCCGGCGTACTGGTGACCGATGCGGCTGTGAGCGACGGTCTCGATGTGCCGGGCTTCACCGAAAAAACGGCCGCGCTGCTGAAGAAAAAGCTGCCGGCTACGGCCAATACGAAGAACCCGGTGGATGTCATCGGTGATGCGCGGGCCGACCGCTACAATGTGGCCATTTCCGCCGTACTTGAGGATGAAAACGTCGACGGCGTTTTTGTCATTCTGACGCCGCAGTCGATGACCGAAATTGAAAGCATTGCCGAAGAGATCTGCGTGGTTGCGGACAAATACGGCAAGCCGATCTACACCTCCTTCATGGGCGAGTCGGATGTGGCAGAGGGGATCGATATCCTTCAGAGAAACCACATTCCGCACTATATCCTCGCCGAGTCGATGAGCGGAGCGTTTGCCGCGGCCTGGAATTTCCGGAAGGCCGGGGATGCAAAGCAGGAACCGCCCGCAGCGTTCAAAGACGTCGACCGCGAAAAGGCGCACCGCATTCTCGATAAGGCGGCTGCCGGCGGTCGCGGAATGCTTCCGGAGCATGAGGCCGTAAAGGTGCTTGAGGCTTACGGACTTCCGCAATATCAAAGCGAAGTAGCCAAAACGCCCGATGAGGCGGCAGAGGCCGCCGGACGCATCGGTTTCCCGGTGGTACTGAAGATCATCTCGGAAGACATTGTGCACAAATCGGATGTGGATGGTGTCGTTCTGAATCTCTCTTCGGGCGAAGAAGTCCGCGAAGCGGCGGAAAACATGCTGCAGAAGATCAAAAAGCAGCAGCCGGAAGCCGGCATCGAAGGATTCTTCATCCGCAAGATGATTCCGAAGGGAGAAGAGACTATTTTGGGAATCAAGCGGGACCGTACGTTCGGACCGGTCGTGATGTTTGGTTACGGCGGGATTTTTGTCGAAATTTTCAAGGATGTCGCGTTCGGCATTACACCGGTTGATCCGAAGACGGTGGACCGGATGATGTCGGAACTCAGGGCGGCGCCGCTGCTGAAAGGCGCGCGTGGAAGAAAACCCAGGGACACCGCCTCGGTTCGGGAGGCCATCCAGCGGCTTTCGCAGCTGGCCGAAGAGTGCCCGCAGATCCGCGAGCTGGACATCAATCCGCTTCTCGTTCTGGATGAGGGACAGGGCAGTTTTGCCGCCGACGCCAGGATCGTACTGCAGGACGGCGGGTGATGCGGGTGCGGAAACATCCGGTGAGGAAACATCCGGGCCGGAAGGGACACAGTGATTTATAAAATGATTGCAGATCACAACATTATTTCAGAATCACATCAATTCAATTTCACATCAAAAAAAACACGATAAAAAGGAGTTTGTATGAGAAACCTGATTTTCCCCGATTATGACAAGATGAGCAAGTGGATGGCCCATTACATCGTTCACAAGATCAAAAAGGCGAACCCGACGTCAGACCGCCCCTATGTGCTCGGACTGCCCACCGGTTCGTCGCCGGTCGGCACCTACAAAGAGCTGGTGAAGCTCTACAACGACGGCAAGGTATCGTTCCGGAACGTTATCACGTTCAACATGGACGAGTACGTCGGCCTGCCGGAGGACCATCCGCAAAGCTATCACTATTTCATGTGGGATAACCTGTTCCGGCACATCGACATCCCGCAGGAACAGATCAATATTCCTGACGGAAATGCACCGGACCTGCAGCAGGAGTGCTGGAACTACGAGGAGAAAATCAAGGAGGCCGGCGGCATCGACCTGTTTCTCGGCGGCATCGGCGAGGACGGGCACATCGCATTCAATGAACCGGGGTCGTCGCTTTCCTCACGGACACGACTGAAAACTCTGACCTACGATACACGTGTAACCAATGCACGCTTTTTTGACGGTGATGTGGACAGGGTGCCGAAGACGGCGCTGACGGTCGGCGTGGGTACGGTGATGGATGCCGGAGAGGTGGCTATTCTGGTCAAAGGCATCAAAAAGGCGCGCGCCATGCGGATGATGATCGAGGAGGGTGTAAACCATATGTGGACCTCATCGATGCTGCAGCTGCATCCTCACGGAATGGTTCTCTGTGACGAAGAGGCTACCATGGAGCTGAAAGTGGGTACGGTAAAATATTTCAAAGACATCGAACGGGAAGCACTGAGTAAACTGCCGGAGGTCTGAAACTCATGACGTACAGAAACCTGAACAACGATGAACTGGCGATCCTGAAAAGCAACGGCTGTCTGGCCGAAGACTGGGATCATGTGCTGGTCGTGGAGGGATTTAGTCCCGATCGGGTACGCAACGTCTATTTTTCGGGACGAAACAAACTCGGGGTTTTTGACGGAAAGATAAAACTCGAGGAGGGCGAAACCGTGCAGTGTGGCATTTATCACACCACGCTGCACAATACGGTACTGGAGGATAATATATTTATTGCCTCGGTGCAGTTTTTGTCCGGCTACCGGGTGGCCACCGGATCGGTAATCCGGAATGTGGGCACGATTGCCGTCACGGGCAAGACCACGTTCGGCAACGGCACGGAGATCGAAGTGCTGAATGAGGCAGGCGGACGCGAGGTGATGATGTACGACCGGCTGTCTGCACAGGTGGCCTTCATCATGGCGACCTGCCGGCATAACGAGAAGCTGGTTAAACAGCTGGAGAAGATGATCGGGGCGTATGCGGACAGCAAGGTTTCGGAGCAGGGGCACATCGGGACCGGCACCGAGATCCGTGACTGCGGGGTGCTGCGCAATCTCGATGTCGGTGAATACGCCAAAATCAGCAATGCCCGGCATTTGGAGGAGGTTACGTTGGTAAGCTCGAGAGAGGCGCCGGTGACCGTGGGAGCCGGTGTAATCGCTGAAAATGTGATCATCCAGTCCGGCTCGGTGGTCGAGACCGGTGCGGTTCTGAAAAACTGCTTTGTGGGACAGGGCGTGAAGATCGGCAAGCAGTTTTCGGCTGAAAACTCCGTGTTCTTCGCCAACAGCGAGGCGTTTCACGGTGAGGCGGTGAGCCTGTTTGCGGGTCCGTACAGCGTGACACATCACAAATCAACCCTGCTGATTGCCGCGGTGACTTCCTTCGTCAACATCGGCAGCGGCACCAACCAGAGCAACCACATGTACAAGCTCGGCCCGCTGCACCAGGGCGTGCTTGATCGCGGCGTGAAAACCGGATCGTTCAGCTATATGGGCTGGCCGATGCACATCGGGCCCTTCACCGCGGTGATCGGCAAGCACCCCGATTCGTTTGACGGATCGGAATTTCCATTCTCCTACATCACCGAAATGAACGGGCGTTCGATGCTCACGCCGGCGATGAACCTGTTTACCGTCGGCACGCGGCGCGACACCGAAAAATGGCCGAACCGCGATAGGCGCATGGGCGATGACAAACTCGATCAGGTCCATTTCGATCTCTTCCATCCGTACATCATCAGCAAGGTGCGAGCCGGACTCGCCCGCATGAAAGAGCTGCGCGAGAAGGCGTCGAAAGAGCAGGACATGGTCCACTACAAGGGGCTTTACATCAAGCGGTTGCTGCTCAAGACCTGCGCGCGCTATTACGAAATGGCAATCAGGATGTTCATGGGCAAGGGGCTGATGCGGCGCCTGAACAGCCTGGATCTTCCGGTCAGTCAGAAAAAGCTGCTGCGCGGACTGCAGTTTGACCGGGACAAGGTGTGCGATCGATGGGTGGATGCGGCAGGCATGTATCTGCCCGAAGTGCTTTACACCAGACTGCAGGAGAACATCGCTTCGGGCGCTTTTGCCGACACGGCCGAACTGGAAGCGGCTGTTGCCGGGCTGGCTGCCGAAACCGATGAATACATCTGGGCCTACTGTGCCGCACTCATCGAGGAGTGGCATGGGGTGCCGGCCGACAGCTGGAGTCCCGCCCTGCTGGCGCAGATCATAGACGAGGGTGCCGAACAGACGGTCAAATGCAACAATATGATCGTGCACGATGCCAAAAAGGAGTTCGATATCTGGAGCAGGATCGGATACGGCCTGTCGGGCGATGCGGATGGCGACTTTGCAGCGGTTCGCGGCGATTTCGAAGGCAATAAATTTGTGACCGGACTGAAAAAAGAGAACGAGGAGGTGCTGGAGGAGGCGGATGCACTGAAGAAAAAAGCCGGACTGGTCAAATGACCGCTGTTTCCGGCCGTTTCTTGCGGATGCTGCTTGCGGCCGCATCGACAACAGCGGTTTCAAGAAGCCGTTCCGCTGCTCTTTTTGCTGCTTCCGGTGCTGCTTCCTTTGCTTCTTTTGCTTCTTTTATTGCTGCCGGATTTCTTATCCGGCAGCCGGGCCTCCACTGTGAGTCCGCCCTCAGGCGGGGTTGAAAACATGAGTTCTCCCCGCAGTTGTTGGATCAGTCCGTGGATGATGGTGTATCCAAAACTCTCCGGATTGTTCAGCGTGTCCACATCCGGCACCCCTTTTCCGTTATCACGGATCACCAGCCGCCGGCCCTCCTTGAACTTTTCGAAAACTACATCAATATTACCGCCTTTGCAGCCGCGGAAAGCGTGTTTGTAGGCATTGGTGACCAGTTCGCTGATGAACAGCGTCATGGGCACCGACTCGTTCATGGTGAGCATGATATCATCGGACCATACCTTTACGGTGATTTTTTTCTCGTCCGGCTCGTAGATAGTGTCCAGGTACTCCACCAACCGTCGGAGAAGTTCACCGGCTTCGATCTCGGCAAAATTGCTGCTTTCGTAGACCAGCTCATGAACGAGCCCCATGGATGCCACCCTTGTTTGCAGGCTCTGAATGAGCTTGTCAGGGTTCTTCTTCTGACTGGAAAATTCAGACTGCAGGGTGAGCAGGCTGGAAATCACGGCCATATTGTTCTTCACGCGGTGGTGGATTTCCGAAAGCAGGACCTCCTTCTCCTTCAGGCTCTGGCAGACCTGCTCCTCAGCCATCTTCAGTTCGGTGACATCCTGGTCGGAGCCTCTGTAACCCAGCAGGTTCCCGCGATCATCATATATGGGCATGGCATTGGTGAGTACCCAGGCGATGCTGCCGTCAGGCCTCTGGACGGGATTGAGGTGATCCTGGAATGTGTTTCCGGCGCGAATGCGGGTGAGCGTCTCCTCACGGAACGCCTCGCGACCCTCCTCCGGCTTATGACCCCAGATTTTTTCCGCCATCGGGCTGATAAACGTAAACAGTCCGTTCGTATCAAGTTCCCAGATAACCGTCTGGTTGAGTTCGATGATCTGCCGGAACCGTTCCTCCTCTTTCTTGCGGTCGGTGATCACCTCGGTGTAGATGATGATGCCACCGATAGAGCCATCCATCTCATACCAGGGCCGGCATTCCCAGCGGGTCCATTCCACGGTGCCGTCACTACGGTAGAACGGGTCATTTTCGGCACTTGAGGTATGGCCCTGAAGGGCCTTTTGATGCACCTTGCGCCACTTTTCCGGCAGGTCCGGAAACACCTCGTAGTGATGTTTTCCAATGATGGCGCGGTCCTTTACCTTGAAGACGTCCAGATACCGCTGGCTTACATAAACATAGTTGAGATCCTTGTCGTGCACGGCTACCGCACTGCGGTTATGCTCGATAATGTATTGCATCAGGTCATGCGAGTGTCGGAGCCGCTGCTCCCGTTTACGCAGTTTTTCGTCGGATCGCTTGCGGGTGGTGATATCCTCGAAGGTGGCATAGGCCTGGAACGGTTTGTCAGCTCCGGGCTTGAACAGGGGAATGGCGGTTATTTTAAGCCAGGTATATCTGTTTTGTTCGGGGATGTAAACGCCGCGGGTGACCGGACCTGTTTTTTTTCCGGTGCGGAGGGCAATCATTGCGGGATGTTCGGAACCGGGGACTTTTGAGCCATCCTCCCGGATCATTTTCCAGCGCGGATCCATCGACGTTTTGCCTTTCATCTGATCTGCTGAAAGTCCCAGAATCTTTCCGGCTGCGGGGTTTGCCGATGATATGGTGCCGTCGGGATTCTGATAGATCACTCCCTGGGTGATGGTGTGAAACAGGCGGTGATACTTTTCGCTGCTTTCCTGAATTTCACGTTGCAGTTTCTTGTTGCGCTCCAGTTCGCTGCGCAGCTGCCGGTGCCTGCCGTGGTGCTGCATGGTGAGTGAAAGGCAGGCGGAAATTTCGTGGATGGATTCATCCGGTTTAATGAAACAGTACGGGCTGGCTGCCTGGATTTTTTCCAGGGTTTGCGGATCGGTGCGGCCGGTGAGAAAGACGACGGGCAGGTCATGGGTTTGTCCGATCTCAGCAGCGGTACGGAACAATGCATCCACTGCCTCAGTGATTCGGGATGGCAGCAAAAAAAGGACAAGCGAATCATCAGGAAGCTCGCCGGCTGCCTGCTCCGCATCGGTATCCGAAGCACATGTTAAGACATCATAGCCATGTTCTGTAAGTTCCCGGTGAAAATTGCGCTCTGATTGCTCCTGCGTTTCAACAAGCAGAATAGTAGTATGCGATCCGCTCTTCATAGGCTGTCAATATCGCGGTGACAAAAAGAGGTCAGGAAATCAGGTGCTGCACTTCCGGACGTTTGATGGTTAAATAATACATGATGAAATCCCCTTGTCTCTCTATGAAACTGAATTTTACGTTAAAGTAAAAGTATTTTTCGAAAATAAAATTATGCTTCGAAATAATTCTGAGGGCGGGTAAAATATTTACAACTTAAATTTCTTCATGATTCGAATTGTTCACGAGCGTCTCATTCCTATATATCAACAGCATCTCTTTGATAGTAATGCTTATATCATCAAGGAATTTTTGATAGGCCAATATTTGCAGAAAAACATCAAATATGCAAAGAATTCATCACTAAACCCTTTCCGATTTTAGATACTAATGGGATTATTTGATAGTACGGAGCATCCAGGTGAAACCAGAAATGACGAAACAGCATAAAAAAAGCCCCACCGGGTAGGCGGGGCTAAAGGTTAAAAACCTGCGGCATATAGCCTTATTGTGACAAGATTCAAAGATGGGATTCTTAAAATCTTGTTACCAATTAAATAATTTTTTTTCTTATATACAAATTATTGCTATTTAATTATCGGCAATGAGACGCATTTTTATACATCATGGAGATTAGAAATGAGTAGAATATTAGGTCTTGATCTGGGAACAAGTTCCATCGGGTGGGCAGTAGTTAACGATGAAGATGAAACTATTTTTGGAATGGGGACGCGAATATTCCCGGAAGGAGTGGAAAATCTCGGAGACGGCGAAGGTGAAATTTCAAAAAACGCCACCAGGAGAGATGCACGAAGCAGCAGGCGTCAGTTTTTTCGACGCAGAGTGCGGAAAAATTACCTTTTAAAAATCCTGGCTTCACATAATATGTGCCCCTTTGAAAAAGAGGAGATTAAGACCTGGAATACCGATCGCTTATTTGCCAGGGATGAGGTTCGGGATTGGCTGGCATTAAATCCGTATGAACTGAGAAATAGAGCCCTGGATCAAAAAGTCTCACTTCATGAACTCGGACGAATTTTTTATCATCTGATTCAGAGAAGGGGTTATCAGAGTAACAGTCGTAGTGCGGGTGATGAAGATGGTGCGATATATGAAGGAAAGCCGAAAGAGGGGAAGAAAGGTATTCTGGAAACAAGGGACCAAATTAAAGATCAAACACTTGGACAGTTTCTCCATAAATTGTATCCGGAAGATGGGGAGTCGTATAAAGAGCCGGAAGACAGGATCAGGAATCGGTATACAACCCGTCAAATGTATATCGACGAATTTGAATCTATCTGGACCAACCAGGCCACATATCATAAAGAACTAACTGATGAGCTGAAAGCGGCTATTGGTGGACGAACACAGGACGGGTACAAAGAAGACGGTGTTTTATTTCATCAGCGACCTCTCCGTTCTCAAAAACACCTGGTTGGCAAATGTACATTTGAGCCGAGCAAGCCCAAATGCCTTCGAAGTTCCATTGTGTTTGAACTTTTCAGGATGTATCAGTGGGTAAATACCGTAGAGTGCAATGGTAAGAAACTGAATATTGATGACCGTGAAAAACTAATTGAACAATTAAAGAAGAAGGCCAAGGTCAAATTCAGTGTGCTTAGAAAAGCGATCAACAAGGAAGGAAGTGAGTTTCAGTTCAATTACAAAAATGACGACCAAATTGCAGGCAGTTTGACCATATCAAAACTGTCATCAAAAAAAATCTTCGGTAATCGCTGGGATGACTTTACACTTGATGAACAAGAGGCTGTATGGCATGACCTTTACTTCTACGATGACAAAGAAAAATTGAAAAAGCGGGGAGAAGATCAGTGGGGACTTTCGGAAGAGCAGGCGGCAGACTTTTGCAAATTCCGGCTTGGCAATGGAAATGATCAGTATTCGCATTTAAGCAGGAAAGCCATCTTGAATATACTTCCTTTTTTAAAGCAGGGTTTTACATACGACACGGCCGTTACACTTGGTGGTATTAAAAATGCATTTGGTGCGGAATGGGAGCGTCTCGATCCGGAAAGCAAGACGCTAATTTCCGACAACATCTGGGATATTATGCCTCAGAATAGCAAAGGCGGTTATATAAATACATTGCGAAAATTTCTGTCCGACGAATTCGGGATGACGGATAAGCAGCTAAAAAAGCTGTACCACCACAGTACGAACATTAGAGTTCAGGAATTATTGGAAAAGCTGCCTGTAGGCCGTGATGCAGATATTGAAATCCAAAGCATAAAAAACCCTGTTGTCATAGCTGCGCTTTTTGAATTACGAAAGGTAGTAAACGAACTCATTGACCGTTTCGGGTCTTTCGATCAAATCAAGATTGAGCTGGCCCGGGATCTGAAGATTTCCAAGTCGAAAAGAAATGACATTCGGCGGGAACAGAAAAGGCTGGAACGGGAGAACGACCGGGTCAAAAAGGAGTTGATCAATGCCGGCCAGGACATTTCACATAGTAATATATTAAAATTCAAACTGTGGGAAGAATGTAACAAAACATGTCCGTTCACCGGCCGATCCATTGAGTTTAATCAACTATTTTCAGGTGACGTTCAGATAGAGCACATCCATCCCTGGAGTAAATCACTGAACGACAGTTTCATGAATAAAACTCTTTGCTTTGCTGATGAAAACCGGGCCAAGGGCGACCGGACGCCATACGAGTTTTATCACAACGAGCAGGGTAAAGAAAAATGGGAACAAATCAAGGCACAAGCATTGAGTTGTTTTAAAAACAAGCCTAATTATCCCAAGGCATATCTGAAGTTCAAGCAATTTATCAAGCAAAAACACGACAGTGATTTCAAAAGCCGGCAACTTAATGATACGCGATACATCAGCCGGGAGGCGAAAAGCTATTTATCGAAAATTTGCCGGGATATTGTAGTAGCTCCGGGTCAAATGACATCAAATCTGAGAAGTAAGTGGGGGTTGAACAGCATACTCAGTCTTGACGATGAAAAGTCGAGAGAAGATCACCGCCATCATGCTGTTGATGCGCTGGTTATGGCTTGCACAAATGTCGGTTATCTGCAAGAGCTCAGCCGCTGGAACAGGTATCACCGCTCATACGACCTCAAAGAGTTCCCTTTGCCATGGGAAGATTTCCGCCAGCAGGTGGACTATCACGTGAACCGCATTTTAATTTCGCATCGAAAAACCAATACGGTGTTAACCAGGCGTACCCATAAAACTACAAAAAACGGAAAAACCTATTTCAATACCGGCATTGCTGCGCGAGGTCAGTTGCACAAGGAGACGGTGTTTGGCAAGCGAAAAACAAATGGAGGTGCTCATGCCTATCATGTACGCAAGCCATTAGAAAGTATCACTACAAAAAAACAGGTTGAGAAAATTGTGGATCCGGTTGTAAGGGGAATAATTCACAGGCGTATTGAGAAGATGGGCGGATTCGAAAAAGGCAAAAATGTTCCAAACGAAACTTTCTTCAGAGCGGACGAAGAGGGGCGTAAAATTCCGATGATTCACTTGCCGAATAAAAATGGAGATCCGGTTCCGGTTAAAAAAGTTCGGCTGCGGGAAAATCTGGGTGGGGCTGAACAGCTGCGGGATATCAATCAATTTGTCAATCCCCGCAATAATCATCACGTATTGATCTATCGAGACAATAAAGGAAACTTAAAAGAAGACACGGTCACCTTCTGGACAGCTGTAGAACGCAAAACCCAGGGAGAGCCGGTAGTTAAGCTTCCGGATGACGGGGAAGAATTTGTAACCACGTTGCAGATCAACGACATGTTTGTAATTGGATTGCCGGAAGAGAGCCCTGATGTTTCGCGTTTCGATACCGATGTAATTGGGGCGCATTTATACCGTGTGCAAAAGGTCTCGGAAGGTTATTATGTATTCCGTCATCATTTGGCATCTACATTGAATTTTCCTGATCAAGAGTGTCGAATACAAAGTTTAAAAAAATGGCAGGAACTGAATCCTGTTAAAGTCAGAATAACACCATCAGGTCTTTTGAAGGTTTATTAGCTTTAAAGTAATGACGTATTAAATTTTGTCTTTACCCGTTTCCCAACCCAACTGTTCATCATGAGAATGAGAGAGGAGGCCTGGTATGATCAAGAAGACACTGTTTTTCCAGTCGGCTTGCCACCTGAATACCCGACATCAGCAACTGATGATTACAACAAAGAAGACCGGAGAGGTGAGCCAACGGCCGATTGAAGATTTAGGATTCGTACTATTCGATCATCCACAGATTACGTTTACGCAATCAGTGATCCAGCTATTGAATAAAAACAATACTGCGGTGATTTTTTGTGATCAAAGACACCATCCCTCCTCAATGTTGCTAAACCTTGACGCACATCAGGTGCAGTCGGAACATTTCAGAGCCCAGATTGAAGCCGGAGTGCCTTTAAAAAAGCAACTATGGCAACAAACCGTGAAAATGAAAATATGGAATCAGGCATCCGTTCTGGACTTTTTGGGTTATGACGGAGAGCCGCTGCGATACATGGCACGTAAGGTAAAAAGTGGCGATGGGAGTAATGAAGAGGCAAGAGCGGCACGCTATTATTGGCCGTTTTTATTTGGCCAAGAGTTCGTCAGGTTGCGATATGGACCACCACCGAACAACTACTTGAACTACGGGTATACGGTTCTTCGTGCGGCTGTGGCTCGTGCGTTAGCCGGATCAGGACTACACCCAACACTTGGGATTCACCACCGGAATAAATACAACGCATTTTGTTTGGCCGATGATATCATGGAACCATACAGACCATTTGTAGATATGGCAGTGTGTGAATATTGCGATGGCGGAATGATGTCTGATGAACTAAAGTCCGAGCATAAAACTGATTTACTGGAAATTTTGACAACGGACGTGAAGATGAAAGGAAAAAAACGTCCGCTGATGATTGCTTTGACAGAAACAACCGCATCATTGGTACGATGTCTGAAAGGAGAGCAAAAAGGTTTGAAATATCCTGAAGTATGAGTCATTCAAGATTAAGCGCATATCGAGTCATGTGGCTATTTGTCTTTTTTGATTTACCGGTTACCACAAAAACAGAACGTCGCCGTGCAACACAATTCCGGAAAAAACTGTTGGATGACGGGTTTACCATGATGCAGTTTTCTGTTTACAGCCGGCATTGTGCAAGTAAAGAAAGCCTGGCTGTTCATATGAAACGGGTTAAGAGTTTTATTCCGTCTGATGGCCATGTAAGTATTCTATCAGTAACTGATAAACAATATGGAAAAATCAGAAATTACTGGGGAAAAAAGAGCCAACCCGTTGCCAATGCACCGCCACAAATTGAGCTTTTTTAGAAAAAAAATGCCGAAATATGCTGTATGACAGACATAAACCGGCATTTTTTTCTAAACCGATATCCAAGTATATGACTGACTATCAGAAGGTTACAAGACCAACTAATATCGGTCATCCCATCTTTGAATCAAACCACAACATGCTGAGATAGCGCCAGACAACACACAAAAATATCGGTCATCCCATCTTTGAATCAAACCACAACTATGGTGTCCTGTGGAATGATGAAAAACGGAATATCGGTCATCCCATCTTTGAATCAAACCACAACAAAGTAGGGAAACTTATTGGAAAGCCTTCGAATATCGGTCATCCCATCTTTGAATCAAACCACAACTGAATTTTGGGATTTGTACGATAAAAAGAAAATATCGGTCATCCCATCTTTGAATCAAACCACAACGGCTACATCTGGTTCGCTAAGGTCTAATTTAATATCGGTCATCCCATCTTTGAATCAAACCACAACTGCCTGTAGTGCCAACAGCGAAGCAAGTGTAATATCGGTCATCCCATCTTTGAATCAAACCACAACGCGGCAACCTTTACAGAAAGATGGATAAAAAATATCGGTCATCCCATCTTTGAATCAAACCACAACGCGGCAACCTTTACAGAAAGATGGATAAAAAATATCGGTCATCCCATCTTTGAATCAAACCACAACTCCGGGGTGCCTTCATACCATACCTTCCAAAATATCGGTCATCCCATCTTTGAATCAAACCACAACTCTTTGGCTATGGGTGACTGACTGGCGGCAATATCGGTCATCCCATCTTTGAATCAAACCACAACATCTTCTTTTTGATTGAGTAAGCAGAAGTTAATATCGGTCATCCCATCTTTGAATCAAACCACAACTTGCGGGACATTGACGAGCTACATGACTATAATATCGGTCATCCCATCTTTGAATCAAACCACAACAGCGGGCACAACCACCAATATAAAATCACAAATATCGGTCATCCCATCTTTGAATCAAACCACAACTGCTTGAAGACCCGTCGGGAACAGGGGTAAAATATCGGTCATCCCATCTTTGAATCAAACCACAACTGACAGGGAGTTAAAGAAGAAGGCAGAAAGAATATCGGTCATCCCATCTTTGAATCAAACCACAACACAAACGAATCAGAGAGGAAAACAACAAAAATATCGGTCATCCCATCTTTGAATCAAACCACAACAGAAGAAAATGAAGACGTACCACATGTACTAATATCGGTCATCCCATCTTTGAATCAAACCACAACTTGGAGTCCGGCGATGGGCTAACCGTTGACAATATCGGTCATCCCATCTTTGAATCAAACCACAACGATACAGTAACGACCCCACTTGTTTGGTGAAATATCGGTCATCCCATCTTTGAATCAAACCACAACGCCATTAAGTGTAATCTTAGTTTGTCCTTTAATATCGGTCATCCCATCTTTGAATCAAACCACAACTCGGCTCCTAATTTCATCCTCCCCCCCCGTAATATCGGTCATCCCATCTTTGAATCAAACCACAACTCCGCGTTGAGAATGGCGATATCAGCATGTAATATCGGTCATCCCATCTTTGAATCAAACCACAACTACCGCTGATTGCAGCGTTTTAAATTGTAGAATATCGGTCATCCCATCTTTGAATCAAACCACAACCGTAGGTTCACTGGAGCGCAACTGCAAAGCAATATCGGTCATCCCATCTTTGAATCAAACCACAACGAAGCAATAATTGATAATGCCATTGAAAAGAATATCGGTCATCCCATCTTTGAATCAAACCACAACTTCTTGATTAAGTTTCTGAATTTCGGGGGCAATATCGGTCATCCCATCTTTGAATCAAACCACAACACATTGGGTATATACGTGCTTATATTACTCCTGATTCCGTGAGTTAGTGCTCATTTTCAATTTTTGGAACCGAAAAATCCGGCAAACGTCTTCTTTCATTTCTTTTCGCAGACAATTGGGCTGGAAAAAAGCATAAACAAGCTTATAAATCCGAGC